>JACPZF010000043.1 GCA_016195615.1 Candidatus Gottesmanbacteria bacterium
ATGCCTTTTTTTTCTGCCCACATGGCAATTGTTGGCACCACCATCTGCGGCGACACCGCTCTGGCGTACTTGGAATGAAGTTGTAGATCGGCGATAATCTGCGTCATTTAAATTGCAATCGTAGCTTTGTTTTGTTATTCTAGCACAACTCCTTTAGGATTTTTATACATTTTATGAAAATTGTCATCTTTGACCGGGAAGAAATTCATCACGTCGGCGGACTTTCCGTTTACAATAAGCGTCTGCGTCAATTCTTGCTGAATGGTGGGCACCAAGTACATCTTTTTTGCTTTGAGAACAAAAAAACGCGCCTTCATAATGTTTTATCTCTTCCCTATTATTGGGCGGAAAAACACGCTTTCCTATTTTTACCAAAAGAAAATACTCTCTCCGTTATCCGTAAGGAACTAAAAAGAATTAAACCGGATTTGGTGTATTACCCTATGGGTATTACTGTCTTTGACTTATTCATTCCCTCAATTTGTCATGAACTGGCTATTCCGATAGTAGGAATTTGGCACCTAGATTTTAACGAGAAAGTCTTTAACCCTTATGTGATTTTTATCAAGTCGATTTTTCGGGCGTATTTGCATTTTTGTAAACAACTCGACGGTTTGCTCGTTTTTTCCGAAAAAGTGAAAAATTTCTACGTTGCCAGAGGTTTACCGGCAAAAAAAATTCATATCGTACCCAACGGCATTGATGTTAGGTTCTATAAGCCGGGCGTGTCGCATTTTGCCATACAGAAAGGAATCAAAAAGGGAATCTTGTTTTTAGGCAGAGTCACTTTGCAAAAGAATCCCGAGGTTCTGCTAAAATCGTTTAGTCTTCTTAACGACAGCGGTATTAAGTTAATTATCGTCGGCGACGGAGATTTAAGAAAAAATTTGCGGGAAGAATTTGGTGATAAAAGAATTATTTTTACCGGAAGTATTGATAATGAACAAAAAAAGCTCGATATTATTCGAGCCTGTCAAATTTTTGTCCTGCCTTCTTTGGCCGAAGGAATGTCACTCGCCCTTTTAGAAGCCATGGCGTGCGGTTTGGCTTGTATTACCAGCGACGCCGGAAACCATGGTCAAATCTTAAAAAATGCGGGGATTGTCATTCCGACCATCAAACTAAAGCAGGAACTGCCTGTAATTCTTCGCCTTCTTAACGATCATCCGGATTTTGTTTCGCTTCTGGGGAAAAAGGGTAGAAAAAAAGCCATCAGTTTTTATAACGAAGAAAAAAACTTCGGCAGATTGGAAAAAATATTTAAAAAAATAGTTATCGATTATAAAAATTATCCTCGCTCTTGGAAAGAAACCCAAAAAAATGAAACCGGATTTAAGGAAATAATTGGAAGTTTGGCCAAAAAAGCTAAGAAATTCTCGGCCGATTACCTCTTTCCCGCCGATACTTAACTCGTTAATTCTTTACTTCTTTCCTTGTCTTTTGTACATTTCCTCGATTTCTTTTAAACTCGTCGCGTCTTCTGGTTGCTTATCGCGAAAGACCTTCAGCCTAGGGAAGCGCAGGGCAAAACCAGGAACTTTAACCACCTGGGCCTTACCGTTTTTAGAAGGCTCAAGAATTCTTCCCGCGGTATGAATTGGCGATCTGGTTATTTCGTCGGCGGTAATTTCCACCATTAGTTTCGGTTCCACCCAAACGTCACACTCCATTGCCTTATCTACATCGTAATTTTTTGGTTTACTTTTGACTTTTGACTTTTGACTTTTGACTTTTAATTCTCTCCACTCCTCGTCGGTTAAGCCCGTACCAATTTTAGAAACAGTTTGAAATTTGTCGTTTTTAGAATCATAAACGCCGATTAAAAAATCACCGATCCCGAAACTCTGCCTTTTTCCTTGACCAAAGTCATAACCCATGACAACGGCATCGATGGTATCGTTAATTTTCGCGCTGTAGCTTTTTTTATATTTAATCCAATTCCAACCTCTGGCTCCAGCTTGATAAACCCCGCTTAATTTTTTGGCCATGACGCCTTCTAGCCCGTGGCTTTCGGCATCATCGAAAAACTCTTCGATTTCTTTTGCGTTATCAATAATTTGGACTTCTGACAAAAGAATGGTTTTTGACATAAATTTGGTCTTCTATTTAAAATTAGAAATTAAAAATTAAAAATTTTTTCGAGTCTCCTCCTTCTCTCTTCCCAGGGTTTCTCAATTAAGCTTTCGCCGTCAATATATAATAATTCAAAGACGATTAATTTAAGCGGAATATCGATGCTTTTTTGTCCGATGTCGTATTTTCGTTTTCTCTGCACGGTTTCTTGAAAGGGCAAGTACTCGCCGGTTTTAGGATTAAATGCGATGGCTTCACCTTCAAAAATGGCTTCTTTGGCCTTAATTTGGTCCACTACCCCCTTAACAATATCTGGATACATCGATGTGACGTCTTCCAAATTTCTTGAAAATAAGCGCATAAATGATTTTTTATCCTCGTCAAATAATCCTGGTGTTTCTTTATTCGTTAATTCTTTACTAAAATGCACCTGTATCCTAAACCCATCGTATTTATACTCCACCCCGCATCTGCCGATTTTTTTAATAATTTCTTCACCGCTGGATAATCTTTCCGCCCTGGCCATTAAAATCGGCACGCCTATTTCCGGTTTAATTCTTAAATTCCTTAACTGCTTAATTCCTTTATTCTTTAATTCCTTAACCGTCTTCGCAATAAATCCCAAATCTGGTCTAACATTATAGGCGGCCTCGATATTTTTTCGCTCGCTTTTATTTCCCGTCACCATCCACGACAGTCCGTCTAAAATCGTCATGTCCGAAAAACCCAGACGCAACTTAGCTAAAGTAATCCTGATAATATAGCGTACTGATAGGGGATCACTATTTTGGAGAAGCTTAGATAAAATTCCGACTTTTTTCTCTACAGAGCCGGCACCGCTGGTTATTGCGAGGTTATAAAGTGCTTCGTATACCTCATTAATCTTTAATTCCTTAATTCCTGGATTCTTTAATTCCTTAATTCCTAGTTCTTGCCCTGTTATTCCCAGATCTCCCCTTTTTTTAAATAGACTATTTACCTCTTCCTCTTTCTTGCCGTAGGCCCGAGCGATCGCTTTAATCATCATTTTATCAGCTAACCCAAATTCAATCGGTTCAAAAAGCGGCAGGACTCTTCCCTGCAGCAAATAGCAGATGTAGCCGATTTCCTCTTGACTGCTTTTTTTAAAAAGATCGGCTAAAATCAGCGTCATCTCGTTTCGCGACGCGGTATTTTCGAGTTTAGAAAAAAATTCTGAAAGCTGGGAAAACTGCATAGGATTTTTAAGTTACCTAAGTGACTTAAGTTACTTAGGTCACTTAATTAAAACATAGCGCGCGCTTTTCGTGCTTCCCTCTTTCTTCAACACTCCTTTTTCCATTAGGTCTCTAAGATCCCGAAGTATGGTGTCGTCCGAATACTCTCTAAACATCTCGCGAAAAATTTGGCTTTGAATAAACCCGGTTTGCTGAACGTATTCTAAAATTTTCATTTGTCTTTCGTTTAAAGCCACCTGTCCTCCCCCCAAATGCTCTTTTATTTTTAAATCGACGGAAAGTTTTTGGACTTTTTCTTTAATTCTGGTTAACTCGATCGCCAGTCCTTCGGTAAAATATTCCAGCCAATATGTTAAATCGCCATTTCCACTGTGCTCTGATTCAATAATTGGTTTTTCCACGCTTTGGAGGGCTTTGTAATAGCCAGTGTCGTCTTTATCATAGTGCTCTTCTAGAGAGAAAAACTTTTTAATATCGTAGCCTTCCCGAAATAAAACCCAAGTCGCTACGGCGCGGGCGACGCGGCCATTGCCGTCGACAAATGGATGGATGCGAACCAATTCATAATGGGTAATTCCGGCTTGCAAAACCGGGTGCATATCGCGGATCGCCTTACTATTTAGCCACTCTAGAAAATCCTCGATTAAAAACGGCACCGCGACACTTGCCGGCGGCCGGAAAGAAATTTCTCCGGTCTGACTGTTTCTCAAAACCACCTGGGTCTGGCGATATTTACCGCACTCCTCACTGGGTAAAATTTTCTCCACGGTCAATTTATGCAAATGCTTAAGCGCCTGCTCCGTAACCTTCCCCCCGGCTTCCCCGATTTCCCTGGCTTCCCCGATAAATCTCAAAACGTTTCGATAATTGATGACCTCTTGAATATCCCGATCGCGGGCAACAATTGATTGTCCGGAAATAACCTTCGCCGCTTCGGTAAAATTGAGAGCATTGCCTTCAATATGTGTTCCGTAGTGGACCGTTCTAATGATGGCTTCTTCTCTAAATCTTGCTTCCCAGGCGGGAACCAAAGGAGCGTTAGTAATGATTTCTCGGCAGGCCTCCACCGTACCAATATCTTTGAGAATTTTGTTGGTAATGGTATATTTGGGAGTATACATATTCTGTTGTCATCCCGAACTTGTTTCGGGATCTCATTTCCAGATGCTGAAATAAATTCAGCATGACAATTTCGATTATCGCACAATTTCCGCAAAAGGACAATTTTACAAGAGGTTATTTCGTCTTTCACGAAAAAGTTTCTCCCGAAAACCACCTTCTAAAATGAATTTCTTTCGCAATCCTTCCATTTGTCTTTTTAAAAGAAAGGTTTGCATCTGACAAAAAGTTAAAAGTAAATTTGCGGCTTCTTCTGGACTATTGGGAAGGTTGGGAGTGTTAGGAAAATTAGGGGAAACCCAAACCGCCCTAAACATCCTAAAATTCCTAACTCTTGGGTCGTCTTTGCTCCAAATTTGCAGTTTTCTCTGTCTTAAGAAATCTTCAAAATCCTCTACCAATTCTTGAGCTGAACCGCAAGCTGTTCCCAAAAGCTTCAAATACCCCTCCGTACTTTGAAAGGTATACCCTTCGGCAATGTTGGATTTATCTGAACGGGCTGCTTGAGTCATTTGTTCTTTCTGACGATAAGATGCAATGAAGTGGGCGCAAAATTTTACTGTTAAATCGTAGATAACTGTTGCCAGAATATACGTGGTTAAATATTTGTAGCCAGGATTTGAATTTTCTTTGGTTCTCACTAGCCGATTATATCATCATCTTCCCCAACCACCCTAACCTTCCCAACCCTCCTAACTCTTTGTCAAAAAATCTTGCATCGTTAAACTTAAATTCTCAATATCTTTTAAATACGCAAATTCATTAACACCATGAGTATTGGTATCGGTTCTAATCGTACCGATCCCAAAATGAGGAAGTTTTAGCTTCCTGGTCCATTCCGAAACTTCCGTTGAGCCAAGAGTTCCATAGATTCCGCTCTCACCGGCATACTTTTTGTAAATCTTATTCAACTCGTACATTAACGGATGTTCTGTCGCGTATCCTTCGATCATGACAATATCTTTAATCTCAAAATTGATCTTTTCTTTTTGGCAAAATTTTTTAATTCTCGCGTATAATTTTTCTCTTTCCTTGACTGCATCAGCCTCCGGAATATAACGGCAATCTATGGTCATGACGCATTTATCGGGTACAACATTGTTGGCAATGCCGCCGGCGATTCTATTGACGTTACACCTTGAACAAAGATTTGAAAGTCCTGATGATTTAAAAGTCGGATACTTAGAAACTTGACTTTCGTATTCTTTTTTTATCTCCGAAAAAAAATGTAAAAGGTTGGTGGATTCTTCAATGGCGTTTTTACCCAAATGACTCATCCCCGAATGGACAGATTTTCCTTTAATAATTAACTCAAACATCAGTACTCCCAAATGGGCGTTGGTCACGCCGCCGGCAAAAGTATCCGGGTCAAAAATAATGGTATCCTTGGGAAGGTTTAATTTTGGCGTGAGGTATTTTAACTGCGCTTTTTGATTGGTTTCCTCGTCAGTAGTTGCTAGAAAAACAAGATTAAATCTTAAGCCTTTAAACTTTGAAACTTTTAAACTCTCCAGTGCTGATAACACGGCTACAGTTGATCCTTTATGATCGGACGTTCCACGGCCGTAGGCCTTATCTTTTACTATTTTAAATTTATGCGAACTGGGATAATCAGCCGGTACGGTATCGATATGGTTATACATTATCAGGGTTGGCAAACTACTTTTTAAAAATTTTCTCGCAATTAAATGAATTCTATTTTTTTTGCCTATAAGTTTTTCGGGAATTTTGACGGTCTCGGTCTCAAAACCAAATCCTTTAACATAATTATTTATGAGATTAATGGTTTTAGGATAATTAACTCCCGAGGGATGACTCGTATCGATTTCAACGTACTGTCGAAAAAAAGTCAGTAACATGGGCGATAAAACATTTCCTTTTTTCATATTTTTTATTGGTTAACCTTCTATTTTATGGGCATTTAAAATTAGAGCTACACACCCTCCAACCAAAATACTTGGGATAAAAACTAATTCACTATGATTCATTGCTACAAGTAAAACCCCCGTAACTTCACCCAAGCCAGCTCCGACTGTCCAAAGAACCATAGTTGTTCTTCCAAAACTACTATCTATAAACCTAGGTCTTGCTTTTACTTCCAACTCTGCCATACTAAAAATCCAAACACCATTTAATAGTTTCGGGCAGGGCGTTAGCTAAATCATCAGCATTATAATAGTTTCCCATCTTTTCTGAAAGTCTTTTGGCGGTAAATTTGACTAAGAAAGTTCCCGCGCAGGCGGCGAGAAAGGGATCATTTTTGCAAGTTAGGGCGGCAATTAAGCCGGCACTGACATCGCCGGTTCCGCCTTTAGTTAATCCCGGCTGGGGCAATCCGATTGATTTGTAACCATTATAATTTTTATCATTATTGTAACCACTGTAAACTCCTGCTTCGGCGGCTTTGTTGATAATAATGCATTGAAACTCTTTGGCCATTTTTTTGAGATTTTCTGCCGTTTTTGCTAGACCAAAAAGCATCTGAAACTCCAAGCGGTTGGGGGTTAAAATCGCTACCTTGGGAATGAATTTTTTATCCATCGTTTGTAGGCTTCCAGCATCAATAATCCACTGTTTTTGAGGAAATTTTGTGAGCAGGCGTTCTGTTACCCTTTTGGTCCTTTTTCCCTCCCCATTTATTTCTATTTTATTCTTTGCTTCCTTAATTCCTTTATTCCTTAATTCTTTTGAATAACGCATCATCCCCGGCCCAATCAATATGGCATCCGATTTTTCAATATAATGCTCCAGGTCGCTTTCAGGAATCCAGATAAAAGAATAAAGCGAACTTTTAAGTTTAGAGGTTAAGGCTTTATCTTCTTTTGGGCCGCTAAAAAAAACCATGTCAACGATCCTTGAGGCGGTGATTAAAGACAAAAGCGCTGCGCCGTGGAAAAGGCTGGAACCGCCGATAATCGTCAGTTGCCCGTTTTGCGCTTTTTGCGAAGTCGGGTGGGGCTGGTAAAGGGCTTTAACCTCACCTACTCCTGCTCTATTTTTAACCTTATCTAGAGGAAGTTTATAAAATCTGGCATTCTGGCGGTTAATAAGATCTTCTATTGATTTTGTCATGATTTCAAAACTTTATAATGTAGTTGCAATTCATTTGGCGAAAGTTTTTTCGTGCCGAGTAATTTTAACTTAGCAGTAAAATCTTTTCCTACAAAAAGCTTAATTCCTTGACCAAAAACTGTTGGTTCAATGTCTAAATAGATTTCGTCTATGAGATTTTCGGCTAAAAATGACGCGTTCAGCTTACCGCCTCCTGCTACCAGCATTGTTTCAAATCCTAGATCATGTAATTGGGCAAGCGCTTCTTGTGGTGATTTTACCAAAAAATGATTAGAGTTATTGGTCTTCATAGATTCTTTTGTGGTCACAACTACTACTTTAACTTTTTCTAGGTCTTCAAAACTATTATTTTCCAAACTAATTTTGTAGGTTCTTTGGCCAATAATCATATTCCCTACTTTTCTTGCCATATTGCGGTAACTTTCCCATTCTATATCTGAAGTAAAACCCGTATCGTCGTCTTCTTTAGCAATGTAGCCATTAACCGTTATGGCCATATATAAAACGACTTTCATATAGGCTGCATTATATCATTCTCCAGGGTCACAAAAAATAAAAATTCTTTCTTCTTATACTCTAATAATACGTATTAATAGAGTATTTATAAATCATTCTTAGAGCGGTCTATGGCGCTGGCGTTTTTCTTCATAATGTCTTCGTCTTTCTTCTGCCAAATTAGAATTGGACCGCGGTGGCAATGCTTCTTCAATTGTATCACTAAAATCTTGCCAAAACTTATGCCATTTTTCTTCTTGTAGAATCTTATTAACTATACTTCTGTACCCTTTTCCTTTGTATTTAAGATTTATATTGACGTTGGCAATCGTAGATGGTGTCACTTTTAATATGCTGGCTATAACTTCATAAAGTGTACCCCTTGTCAAGACCACTAAACGACGATTTCAAGATAGATTTTATCACCTCCTTTCTCTGTTAATTTTTGTTAAAGTACACCGACTCCGGTGTTTTTTTACCAAGCG
>JACPZF010000011.1 GCA_016195615.1 Candidatus Gottesmanbacteria bacterium
ATGTTACCTCCCAACCCATCATATTCCTGGCCGAATATCTGTAAAGCGGTATTACGATAATTTACAAATCTCTGTTTATCGGAAAACTGTATACTATGTGCTGACCTCCCTACACTTTCACATCTTTTGCCTCTTGACATGGATTTCAAATGGGGGGAAAATGGAAATATAGTGTATAGAAATGGGACAAAATGGTATGAGTGTGTTTTTAGGAGAATTTAGCCATTCTCTAGATGATCGAGGCAGGCTCTCACTACCAAAGAAGATTAGGGAAGAATTAAAAAGCGTCGAGATTGTTTTAACGAGAGGTTTTGAGACTTGCATTTTTGGGTATCAGAAATCTACTTGGTTGGATGATACGAAAAAGCAGCTGGAAATTCCGGTTTTTGAGGAAAGAGGACGGAATTTGCGGCGTTTTACTTTTTCCGCAGCAGTACCAGCCGAACTCGACAAATTGGGAAGAGTATTAATACCGGGCAACTTAAAAGAATACGCCGGAATAAAAAACGAAGTCATGGTCATTGGAGCCGGAGACCACTTTGAGATTTGGGATAGTAAAAAATGGAAAGAGTATCAAAAGACGATCAACCCGACGATTTAGGTTATCACACGCCGGTTTTTTTAAAGGAAGCGCTTGAATTTTTACAAATTAAGCCTGGTAAAAAATATATAGATTGTACGCTAGGAGGCGGGGGACACACAGAGGGGATATTGAGTAGGGGCGGATTAGTACTGGGGATTGATACTGATCAAGAAGCGCTGGAGTATATAAGAAAAAAATTTCAAATTTCAAATGACAAATTCAGAATTACTAAAGGGAATTTTAGAGATTTAAAAGAAATAGCGGCAAAAAATGGCTTTAACAAAGTAGATGGCATTTTATATGATTTGGGGGTATCGACTCATCAACTAAAAAGCAAAGGACGAGGTTTTAGTTTTGGAAGAGAAGAAGAGCTGGATATGAGAATGGATCAGGACTTAGAAATTTCGGCTAAAGAAATTATTAATACTTATCAAAAGGAAAATTTATATGAAATTTTTACGAAGTTTGGTGAAGAAAAGCGTGCTTGGGCAATTGCTGACGCTACTGTTCGCGCCCGTCAAATAGAGCCAATTCTGACGACGAGTAAGTTGGTAAAACTTATTTTGGGGGTACGAGGGAAAATCGGAAAAAATGATCGAACCCACCCCGCGACAAGAGTATTTCAAGCCCTACGAATCTATGTCAATAACGAGTTAGAGGCCTTGCAAAGGTCTTTACCCCAAGCTTTAGACTTGCTGGTAAAGGACGGAAGGTTAGTCGTTATTTCCTTCCATTCGCTGGAAGACAGGATTGTTAAAATTTATTTTCGAAAGGAAGAGAAAAAAGGAAGACTAAAGATTTTAACAAGTAAGCCAATCAGACCAAGCGAAGAAGAAGTAGAAGACAATAAGGCGTCACTAAGCGGAAAACTTAGAGCGGCAATTAAATTATAAAAAGAATAGGAAAGCCCCGCCAGCTGGCGGGGCGAAAAAATTGTGAAAAAGTGGCAAGAAGAAAAAGAAACTAATCAAAACCAGAAAAAACATTTTGTCTTAAAAATAATCTTTGTCGTCGTGGCTTTTTTGCTGGGTTTGCAAATTGTCGTTTCCAACACCATCTCGACTTCGGGCGAGAAACTGCAAATACTGGAGCAGAGATACGTAGTTTTGTCTTCCCAAAACGAATTCCTTAAAAAACAAATCGCGCGAGTTTCGTCGTTAGGCAGTATTCAAAGAGAAGCCGAAGAGTTAGGTTTTGGCAAAAGCGACTTAGTCATTTATTTACAAAGTGCCGTTAATGTGGCGATGAAATAAAAGAATGTGGCGTATCAGGCTGGCGCTGACAATTTTTTTCCTGGCTTTTCTGACGATTATCTTTCGGCTTTTCTACTGGCAGGTTCTCGCCTCCGATCGGCTCGCGATTGCTGGCTACAATCAATACACCAAAAGAGTGGATCTTCCCGCCTGGAGGGGCGAAATCAAAACCAACGACGGTTTCGTTTTAGCGACCAACGAAACCGCCTACACTCTTTCCCTGGTTAAAAAAGAACTTAAAGACAAACCGGAAATACTCGCTGCCAAATTAGCTCCGCTTTTTACTTCGCCTCAGCCCGATGCTTTGGCGACACTTTCAGGCCTTCTGAAACAGCCATCACCAGAAGAGGTAAAAGAGGCAATTATTAAAAAACTTTCCAATTCCGAGGCTTTGTGGATTCCCTTATTTAGAAAAGTGGATAAAACTATAAAAGATAAAATTGAACAGGATAAAATACCGGGGGTTTATTTTGAAGCCGAGCAAAAAAGATTTTACCCCGAAGCCTCCCTTTCAGCCCAAATACTAGGGTTCCTGGGGCAAAATTATAACGGCGAAGATCGAGGCTATTTTGGATTGGAAGGGTTCTATGATCGAGAGTTGAGAGGAAACAACGGTGCCATAAGTGAAGAAAAAGATGTTTATGGTAGACCCATCCTCATTGGCGACAAAACAATTAAACGGCCCGAGAACGGCCGGAGCCTGATTTTAAATATTGACCGTACTGTGCAGTATATTGTCGAAGAAAGATTAAAACAGGGCATCGAAAAATATGGCGCCAAAGCCGGGTCTGTCGTCGTGATGGATCCCAAAACAGGCGGAATTTTGGCGATGGCGTCGTTTCCGAAATATGACGTTAGCGAGTGGTTTAAATTTGATTCAAAGCTATATAAAAATCCCGTCGTCGCTGACTCTTATGAACCGGGTTCGACCTTTAAGGTTTTAGTCATGGCCGCGGCGTTAAACGAAGGCGTGGTCGATCCTGATACCAAATGTGATCAATGCACTGGCCCGCGCGAGATCGGCGGTTATACCATTCGCACTTGGAACAATAAATACTTTCCCAATACCACGATGACTGAGGTTTTGGAGCATTCCGATAATACCGGTATGGTTTTTACCATGCAAAGGTTAAAAAAAGATAAATTCTTAGACTATTTGAGAAAGTTCGGTCTGGGAACGCCGACGGGCATTGATTTAGAAGAAGAAACTTCGCCGTATTTCCGCCCTAATCAGGATTGGCGGGAGATTGATTTAGCCACGACAGCCTTTGGCCAGGGTATTGCCTTAACTGCGATGCAGATGCTGCGGGCTGTAGGCGCCATCGCTAATGGGGGGAATTTAATGGAACCGCATGTGGTAAAAACAGTCGTCACTCCCGAGGGTACTAAAATTGATATCTTGCCCAAACTAATAAGAAATGTGGTAATGAGCAAAACGACTAAGGTTTTAACCGAAATGATGATTCAAGCCGTGGATCGCGGTGAGGCTAAATGGGCCAAACCCCAAGGCTACCGCATCGCGGGTAAAACGGGAACGGCGCAAATTCCCGTCGCGGGCCATTATGACGATCGACGCACCATTGCTTCTTTTGTGGGTTTTGCGCCTGCTGATAACCCTAAATTTGTGATGCTCGTAAGGCTATCTGAACCTACCACCTCACCCTGGGGTTCAGAAACCGCCGCGCCGCTATTTTTCAATATCGCCAAAGAACTTTTTTCCTACTACGGCATCGGGCCGCAATAGCGATTTGACAATAAAGGTGATAACTTGTAAACTCTAGCCAACAATAAAATCTAAATGCGTTGAAGGAGATAACACTCCGGAGCTGCAGGAAGAAATCTCTAAAAAGAAAGTAGAACCTTGCCGGGAATTCCCGTAACAGAATAAATAGTGTGTCGAAATTTTCGGAGCACTAATAAGTCTTAAACCATAATTGGTTTAGGAAAAACAGGGTGGCACCGCGAGAAACCTCGCCCTTGTCTAACTAAGAAATTAGTTGATGAGGACGAGGTTTTTTTAGTGGAAAATATGTTAACAAAAAGAATTTTACGATTACAGCCATCGGCTACTTTTGCCATAGACGGCAAAGTTAAAAGTCTACAAGCGGCAGGGATTTCTGTCGTTAACTTAACTTTGGGAGAACCGGATTTTGTCACTCCCAAACATATTAGAAAGGCGGCCATTAGGGCAATTACTGATGGTTTTACTCATTACGCCCCAATTGCCGGTATTTTTGAATTAAAAGAGGCGGTAGCTAAAAAATTATTAGTAGAAAACGGCATTTCTTACCAACCCTCAGAGATTGTAATTGGCGTTGGAACAAAGCAACTTCTCTATAGTGCTTTTCAGTCGCTTTGTCAAAAAGGCGATGAAGTTATAGTTGCTATGCCAACATGGAATACGTATATCGAGCAGATCAAATTAGCCGAAGCAGCTCCGGTCTGTATTCCCTTATTACCGCCTTTTAAATTAACAGCAAATATGATTGAAAAGCATTGCAATTCTAAAACAAAAGTAATTCTATTAAACAGTCCGGCCAACCCGACTGGAGCTGTTATCGAGAAAAAGGAGTTAGAGAAAATTGCGCAACTGGCAATAGAAAGGCAGATATTTGTCCTTTCTGACGAGATATACGAAAAACTTATCTATGAAAGGAAACACGTTTCGATTGCTTCACTTGGTGAAAAAATTAAAGATTTAACGCTAACGATAAATGGTTTTTCTAAATCATACGCGATGACTGGTTGGAGAGTAGGTTATGCGGCTGGCCCGAAACCAATAGTAGAAGCAATGATTGCTTTAGCGGGACAGACAACTTCTGGAACTTGTTCCATAAGCCAGAAAGCGGCCTTACATGCTCTTAGCGGAAGCAAAAAGACCGTTGAGAAAATGGTCGGAGAATTCAAAAAAAGGAGAAATTATATATATACTGCGTTGAGACAAATTCAAGGAATCGTGCCTTACAAAACAGAAGGAGCGTTTTACGCGTTTTGTTCAATTGAAAAATTACTCAACCAAAAATACAAAACTTCTCAAACATGGTGCGAAGCTCTATTAGAAAAAGGCAAAGTTGCTGTAATTCCAGGTGAAGCGTTTTATGCACCAGGGTTTATACCGATTAGTTTTGCTAAACCCATTAGCGATCTCAGAAAAGGAGTTGGTAGGATTAAAAAATTTATTGAAGGAGAAAAATGAAAGTAGCGAGAAAAATACCTACCGTGATGTTTTCACAACACCCAGATCATGCGAGTAAACCATACTGGCATATCAAACCATTTATTGAAACCCATTACGAAGTAGAAGAGTGTTTTAGGATGTTCTCAGAATTTGGTATAGAGGAGATGATGTGGGACTGGGAGGGAAAACTGGTCGATGAATCGGTTATCGAAAGATTATGGAAAGATTATTTTGAATTTTTTCGCAGAAAACCTTTGGGTGAAGAAGTTTTTTTAACATTTAGAGTGCCTAACCCTCGGGTTGAATCAGGATACCGTTTGGGTCGCGCCTTCATGGTAATTTTATCGGCATCCCAATTGGCTCACAAAGCGGGATTGCCGAAGTATCCATTGTTTGAAGTGATATTACCGATGACCGAAACGGCTGGCGATATCCTGAGTCTACAGAAAAGTTTCCAAAAAATTTCACAAGCAACACAAGAGTCATTTAACGGTAGTATTCGTTACAAAAAACAAATTGAGGTAATTCCTCTTTTTGAAAGTATCGGAACAATTTTAAGATCAGGGAAGATACTACGGGAATACGTAAAACTTGCTAAAACACAATTGGCTTGGGAGCCTTACTATCTTCGTCCTTTTTGTGCCCGTTCTGATCCGGCGTTGAATTCAGGGATCGTAACAACAACCCTGGCAGTAAAATGGGCGCTATCGGAATTCGCGAAATTTACCGCCGAAACCGGCATTATTACTTATCCTATTATTGCCGCTGGTAGTCTGCCATTTCGTGGGGGACTAACGCCGGAAACGGCCTATCAATTTCTGCAAGATTTTTCTGGCGTTAAAACTTTAGTATTGCAATCAGCTTTTCGTTATGATTATCCGATTGAAAAAGTGAAGTCTTCGATCCGAAAAATAAAAGAGCAGATTCCGAAGTCATTCCCAGAAATTTTGCCGACGGAAACATATAAAAAGATTAGAGAAGTTATTCCCTGGTTTGAAATTCCTTATCGCGAGATGGTAGAAAAAATAACGCCTGCGATTAGGGAAATTTCCAGATCTATTCCTGCCAGACGCGAGCGATCACAACACATTGGCCTTTTCGGTTATTCACGCCAAGTGGGCAAAACTAGCCTACCTAGAGCCATTGGCTTTACGGCCAGTTGTTATTCTTTGGGGATTCCTCCAGAATTCTTTGGTTTAGCGGCAGGATTTAAAAAGTCCATGAGGAGAAATAGGGTGGAAATGATTGAGAATCTTTACCCGAGTTTAAAATCAGCCTTGGAAAGGGCAGGAAGATACCTAAGAAAGGAAAGCCTGAAACAACTAGGCTTAAAGGAGATGGCAGGAGAAATAAAAGACATTGAAGAATATTTAGGCAGGGAACTTGGGGCAAAAACCGATGCCGAGAAAAATCACGCCGAATTAGCCGGGAAAATTGTAACACTTTTTCTTAAAGGGAAAAACTTTCAGTCAGAATTAGAAGAAGCAGCATTACTGCGTCGTAGTCTTGGATAATTTAATCATATTTAAACTGGCGTTAGCCTCGTTAAATATTATATAATATAGCTTCATGACAATCCCTTGGAAAAAACATCTGGCCATTATTCGCGGTTTTCTTCCCGATGATTTTGTTAACAATTTCTACCATTTGCCAAAAGCCGTAGTATCAGTTTTATTATCCCGATATCCGGCGCGGCATTTAACCGTCATCGGTGTTACGGGAACGTCGGGAAAAACTACGACAGTTAATTTAATCTACCACATTCTCAAAACCGCCAATTTACCCGTGTCGATGATCTCGACGGTTAAAGCGGTCATCGGTGTCAAAGAATATGACACCGGTCTTCATGTGACCAATCCTGATAGTTTTGAGTTGCAAAAACTCATCGCCGAAGCGGTGGCTTCGGGTTCGAAATATCTGGTTTTAGAAACGACCTCGCACGGTTTAACCCAATTTCGCAACTTCGGTGCTAACATCACGATCGGCGTTATAACCAATATTAGCCACGAGCATCTTGATTATCACAAGACCATGCGAAATTATGTTTTATCTAAGGCCAAAATTCTCAGAGGAGTAAAATACAGCGTTTTAAATAGAGACGATAAAAATTTCCGCGTTTTAAAAAACCTCGCCCAGGGAAGGCTGGTGACTTTTTCACTAAAACAAGACGCGGATTTTACTCTTAAAACCTTTCCTTTTCGGACCAAACTCTACGGCGATTACAACAAATCCAATTGCTTAGCCGCAATCAGCGTTGCCAAAACGCTGGGGATAGAAGATTCAATTATCAGATTGGGAATCAACTCTTTTCCTGGAGTCAGCGGCCGGATGGAAGAGATTACAAAATACCATCCGAATTTTAGGATTTTTATTGACTTTGCCCATAAACCCAACGCTTTCCAAGGAGTACTGCTTGCCGCGAGAAAATTAACCCGAGGCCGCGTCATTATGATGTTTGGCTCAGCGGGACTTCGCGACAGCACCAAGAGGCCTATCATGGGAGAAATAGCTGGTAAGCTTGCCGATATTTTGATTTTGACAGCCGAAGACCCGCGTACGGAAAACCTAAATAAAATTATTAATCAAATTGCCAGAGGTGCAAAAAAAGCAGGCGCAACAGAGGTAGATACGAGAAATTATCGGATAATAGATAGTTCTCGTTCTGCAATGCAGAACTCGAACAATAAAAACCGTTACTTTATTAAAATTCCCGATCGCCGAAAAGCGATTAATTTTACCATACAAAAATTGGCCCAAAAAGGAGATGTTTTACTCTTTTGCGGTAAAGGTCATGAGCAGTCGATGTGTTTTGGTACCACCGAATATCCCTGGAACGAGAAAACAGAAATAATCAAGGCTCTGGATAAAAGATATGGCAAATAAAATTAATTTTTACCAAAATTTTTTTCCTGACTGGGTCGTGGCTGGAACTACCAGGAAAAGTTTCGGTAATATCAAAGATCCCTTAAACCAAGTCAAATTGGCTGAGATTTTAAAAGTTCCGACCTCGTCGCTAGTCTCACTTACGCAGAAACATACGAATTTTATTTACGACGCGTCTGAAGCAAGTAGCCAAAAAATTGGAGACGGTTTGATTACAGATAAGAAAGAAATCGTAATTTTTGTCAAGACAGCAGATTGTATTCCGGTTTTAATCTTAGAAGAGAAAAAGAAGCTGATTATGGTTTTACACGCTGGCAGAGTCGGCTTGCAAAAGCAAATAGGGGAGCATGGTATTAAAGAAATTCTAAAAAGAGGCGGAAAAGTGGTCAATATTAAAGTTTTACTAGGTCCTTTTATTGAAGAAAAATGCTACGATTTCGACTTAGCCACCTTGGTTAAAGTACAGCTCCATAAAAACGGCGTCGAAGATAGACAGATAGTATCGACTAA
>JACPZF010000041.1 GCA_016195615.1 Candidatus Gottesmanbacteria bacterium
AACATTTGAAAAAACCAAAGAAACATTTGTTACCAGTGTTACCTCTCGAATATTTCATAATGAAATATGATATTTCGTTTTAACATTGCTATAATTCTACTAGTTCTGCCTGGAAAGTGAGGTACTATGTGGAAAGAAATTAAAAATAAATTAAGCAGCACCGAATCAGTGGTTAGTTTAGTTCTTGGTATCGTCATCGTTTTGGTAGCTGGCGCTTTGCTTTTCAACGTTGTCAAAAATAAAAGCATGTCTGGTAAAAGCGTCCTGCAAGCTTTGACAGGTCAGACATCGACTTCTGAGACACCAACGGGAGAAAATACGGCAGGCAGTATGACGCTTCCAGCTAAATACACGGTTAAGGAAGGCGACGATCTCTGTAGTATTGCCGTTGCCTATTACAAGTCCGGTTATAACTGGACTGTCATTGCGGCTGAAAACAAACTCGTTGATCCCAATTTACTAGTAGCCGGCCAGGAACTGACAATCCCAAAAGCTGATCCGATTATGCCGGAGGGTAGTGTTAATGGTGAAGGCACGCAAACTTTAAAAGGCGATTCCTACACTGTAGCCAAAGGCGATAGTCTCTGGGACATTTCCTGCCGAGCTTATGCTGATTGCTACAAATGGGTCGACATTGCCAAAGCCAACAACCTAGCTCATCCCAGCTGGATCGAAGTCGGACAGGAACTGAAATTGCCGAGATAATTTACCTGGTAAAAAATTATGTCATTGCGAATCCGCCGATAGGCGGATGAAGCAATATATTTTTGCGGGATTCGTACAGTGGCAGTACGTGTCCTTCCCAAGGATAAGACGCGAGTTCGATTCTCGTATCCCGCTCATCGCCTCGCCCTTTTGTTTCACAAAAGAGGCGGGCGCATCAAGATATGTATATAGTATACGTTCTTCGAAGCCTAAAGGATAATAAAACTTATTTGGGTTGCACTAAGGATTTAGAAAATAGACTCAGAGAACATAATGCAGGTGAAGTAAAGTCAACAAAAAAAAGAAGTCCATTTATTGTCTGGTATAAGGAAGGGTTTGCTGATAAATATGAAGCCTTTAAACGCGAACAACATTTCAAGACTGCGTGGGGAAGACGACAATTAAGAAAAATATTAAATAATATTCAAAAGTGATAAAAATAACTAGAAAGTTACTTAAAAATTACACAAGTGTTAAAATTTAAATATGAACGATCAATCGACTACCCATAAATTCGTGGCCGGTGAGAAAAACCAGCTTTCGGAACTAACCAAAAAGTTTCCCTCTGGCGCTAGATTAGAATGTAAAAGAGAAGATTAATAAAACATTTTTCTTCGCTCTCGCTCTTGAAAATATTTTCGGAAAAGATTATTTTATATCCATGTTAACCAAAATCGATCTTTCCTCAATAGGACGTCTCTTAGACAAGAAACTAGATACGAAACTAAGGACGATTAAAGAAGATATTGAGCGCATTAGAAAGGATCAAAAAACTATCGTGAGCTTCTTTGATAGAGAATATTTACAATTGCGAAAACGTATTGAGATCATAGAACAACATCTTGGCCTACAAACAGTGCAATAATTTCTACACGGAAAAGGAGTTTCAAGTGGAAAGCTTGGCACCTTCTAATTTTTTTCCTGGTAAAGAAAATGGGTGTTTCCTTCTGGGTCGCTAAACTTGGCTTGCCTTCCCCAATGTCTAATTTCGATGCCTGAGGCAAAGACGACGCCGCGGCGGGAAAACTCTCTAACCGTTTTCGTTAAATTTGTTACCCGCCAATAGGGCGTAATTCGCTGCTGTTTGGCATTTTTTCCTTTTAGTTGTTTTTTTCCCCACAAGGCCAATAAAAACCCAACTTTTTTTCCCAGCATGGCAAATTGATCGTTTTCTTCTTTGGCAAAAACAGTAAGTCCCAGCTTTTCTTTGTACCATTTTACCATTTGCTCCCAATTTTTTACTTGGATTTCAATGACATCTAATTTTTTAATCATAAATTTGCTATTTGGCCATCAGGTGATAAGTTAAGTCGTGCTCTAAATAAAATTTCTGTGTTTTATTTTTAGCGTATCTTTTTGCTTTTATTTTCATTTATAATAAACTTAATTATACTCTAATAATACGTATTAATAGAGGATAGTATTTATACATCTTATGTGTTTTGATCTCAGCGACGGGCAGATCTTTCGGTGTAGCTGTTAATATGAAACTTTTTCTTACTTCTAACGGCCTAACCAATTATGTTCTCAGAAATAAATTCGTAGAATTACTGGAGAAAAATCCAAAAGAAGCAAACGTGGCTTTTATTAATACGGCCTCCAAAGTACAAGACGATAATGGTTACGTCGAAACTGACTTGCAAAATCTCAAAAAAACTGGCGTTAAAAATATCTCTTTAGTAGATATTTCCGAACCCAAAGAAAATTGGCAAAACAACCTTTTTGAAACGGATGTGATCTGGATGGAGGGCGGAAATACTTTTTATCTTTTAGAGGAGCTTCGCAAATCGGGACTGACCAAAGATCTTAAAGATGTTGTTAAAGAAAAGCTTTATGTAGGCGTAAGCGCCGGAAGTATAATCGTTGGACCCACTATCACCATTGCCAATGTTGAACCTCCGGATATTAATAGTATCGGCATGACTGATTTTTCAGCTCTGAGTTGGGTTAATTTTGAATTATCCCCGCATACTACCAACTTCGTTCCCCTAGAAAACGTGGAAAAGTTTGCCAAGGAATCACCGTATACTATTTATGCCTACGACGACAATGTGGCACTTCTGATCCAGAATGAAAAAGTTGGTTTTGTAGGAAATGGATTTAACAAAATATTTCTCTCTCCTCAACCTTAAAGGTTACCAGCCTAACAACTTTGAGACAATTGTTTCTTTGTGCTAATATGGTTTCGTGAGCTGGAGTGTTAATTTTTATCAATCTCAAAGTGGCGATTCCCCTGTTAAGGATTTTATTGAAAAGCAGGATATTGTTCTCCGAATTAGAGTAGCACACTCAATTAAATTGCTGTTCGATCAAGGACCGTTTCTTAAACCTCCTTATATCAAGAAATTGGGAAAGCGCTTTTATGAGCTTCGGATTTCAGGACTTATACCTATAAGAATTTTTTATACAATTTATAATGGCGAATACTACCTACTTCATGCTTTTAAAAAGAAAACTCAAAAAACCCCTCTTCATGAAATAAAAACTGCTCTTTACAGAATGGGAAAAATAATATAGCATATATGCTATATGAAAAGAAAGTATTTAAAGTTTGAGACTTGGCTAAAAAAGCAATTAAAAAATCCTGCCTTTAAAGCAGAATATAATCGACAACAACCAGAATTTGCTGTAATTAATGCCATTATTGAGGCCAGAAAAAATAAAGGAGTGACTCAAAAGGCACTAGCCAAAAAAATTGGTACAAAACAATCTGTTATCTCGCGGATGGAATCAGGAAGAGCAAATCCGACAATCGGTTTTCTAAAGCGATTGGCCCAAGCTTTTAACTCGCGTCTTGAAATCCGTTTTATTTCGCTTTGATTAACCTAATTATAATTAAATTATGTATAACTATCTTATTAAAAAACACAAGTACTATAACAATGCGTTTTTTGGAAAGTGGGCAAAGTTATACGACTTTGAGAAGTATCTACTTTTCCCGCTCCGCAAAAAGACAGCAAAAGTTTTAAACTCTCCGGGTCCTTTGAAAATACTTGATGTTGCTACCGGAACTGGTGCGCAAGCTTATGAATTATCAAAATTAGGACACGATGTTATTGGCATTGACTTATCCGGGGAAATGCGAAAACATTTTATAGCCAAAATTTTCCATCGGATCATAAGTCTGTACGAGACCAGGAATTATAAACCGTTTATTGAAAAAGGATTAGATACGATTCTTGGCGAAGTCGAATTAAAAATAGATAAGTCGATAGATTTTCTAGGAATTTTTCAAATCAATTTGGTTTTAAATGATAAGTAAAATACGTTATAATATTCGCAAAGGGGTGCTATATATTATTTCCCTTCGCGAATCATATTGGGGAAAATCGTCGGGAAAAAACCGTAGGTTTTGTCCCGAAACAGCCGACGTAGCTCAGTGGTAGAGCAGCTGTTTCGTAAACAGCAGGTCGTGAGTTCGATCCTCACTGTCGGCTCAGATGAAAAACAGACTTGATCGGGTGCAGGAAAAACGAAGCAGTCAAAAATTAATTTTTTCCGTTCTTATCGGATTTTTAATTTTGATTTTTCTGGCTTTGTGGGGCGTACCGTCTTTGATTTCCATGAGTATTTTTATTAGCAACATCCGCCATCGCAACGATCAGATAGTAAAGTCAGTCGATCAAACACCGCTTTTCCCCCCCAGTCTCGAACCCATCAGCGAAGCGACTAATTCCTCGCCGATTTTGCTCAAAGGATACTCCGACCCGTACAATAAAATCGAGTTGTTTGTCAACGGCACGATAACAAACGACACCACAACTGACGAAACCGGAGTATTCAATTTTAAGGCAGTCGCTTTAGAAATTGGTACCAATTCCCTGTGGGTCAGAGCTCTAAGGGATGATAAAAAAAGCGATAATTCCAAAATTCTCACCGTCGTCTATAAAAAATCCGCGCCCAAGCTCGAAATCACGAAGCCCGAAGATAGTGCCACTATTACCGGTGAAAAAAAAGAAGTTTTGGTGTCAGGCGCAACCGACAGCGGGAATGCCGTTTCCATCAATAATCATTTTTTAATTGTTAATCCCGACGGCTCATTTTTTTACAATTACCCCTTAAACGACGGCGATAACAGTTTAAAAATCACAGCCACAGATGGCGCCGGCAATCAAACGGTAATTGAAAGAAAAGTAAAATATTCTTCTTCATAATTACGTCATTCTGGCTTGCCCAGAATCTTTTCTAACACTCGCCAAAAGCAACCACATCCAGATTAAATTGAAAGGATAAAAAAGCGAGTTTTGAAAAAAACTGTGAAAGACTAGGCTTAAAAACGTGGCGACAAATGCTAAACCGATCTGACGGGATTTTTTCAGCGCTTTAAGCCCCATTTTAACCATCGTTTGTAAAAGCCAGAGATAAGACAAAAAGCCAACTACACCTGTAGTTGCTAGTACAAACAAGAAGCTGTTATCTAATCCTCCGGCGCTGTGATTTAAGCTAAATTCCGCAGGCAAGATGAAGCCGGTTTTTAAATTCAAGTAGCGCATGGTATTAAAACCGTAACCAAAAATTGGCTGTCTGGTAAATAACTCAAAGCTTTTTGACCAATTAGCTATTCTCGCTGTAGTTGTAGACTGCCTACTTAGATTTCCGCCTTCGCCTTTAGGTTTTGGCAGCAAAATTATTACGACAATTACTATTAACATCATTACCAAAAAAATTCTCATCGCCTTCCTTTGCCAGAAAACCAAAAAACTTCCCAGGGCAAATGCCAAATAAGAACTTCGCGACCAGGTAAAAATTAAAGCCGGCAGGCCCAAAACTAGGCTTCCTGCTACTAAATAGCGATTAGCCAATTGCTTATTTTTAGAAAAAAACGCCAGGGAGAGGATTAAGCTAAAGGCGAGTATCAATCCGGTAAAATTAGGGTCTAAATAAACCGAAACCAGACGGCCACAATGCGGATCCCATAAATATGGGTTCTTTTTTCCAATCGCTTACTTTTACGCCATTTTTAAACCAAAAAAATAAAAGTAGAACTCCGGTTACTACATCGTGAGGATAGATCGTTACGCCGGGCCAAAGATCTAGGCGAAAAAGCTGACCCATACTAAGAGTAGCGAAAAGGAGAATAAAAAAATAAATCATTTATTTTGGTTTAAAAGAAAAAGCTTGCCGCGTACTAGAAAGGAATGAAAACTCATCATCATAGCCATAACT
>JACPZF010000012.1 GCA_016195615.1 Candidatus Gottesmanbacteria bacterium
ATCCAATTAAAAGCAAACGAAACATATACTTGGCCGTTCCATCTACAGGTAATCTTCCTTCGACTCGCATTGGATTAATTCCATAGCTAGTTAACACTGCTTCTACAGCATCACCAATTGAAACTTTTTTATCAATATCACCAATAAATGGATTCATAATTTTTATTTATGTTATTATTTTTCCGCTTCCTGGTGGAAGATAGTAAGCCTGCCCTACTCACTATCCTCCACCAGAAAGCCGAAACGAAGTTTCGTCCTGAGCGAAGGGACGCTAGGCGTCCCGAGTCGAAGGACCTGTTTTATTTAAAGCAGATTGCTTCGCCGCTCGTTTTCACTCGCTCCTCGCAATGACAAGGCCTTTTCTCCGTAAGATTATACCCCCAATAAGGCTTAAAATCAACCCAAACGTCACATTGGTTTCGGCGCCGGCCTTAGGCTGGGCTGGCGGCGGCGTGACGCTGGCGGTGTAGGGAGAAATAGTCTGCCGACAGGAATCGGCGGTAGCCGTGTATCCTTGAGTGTCAGTTACCGTTAAAACAGCCTGATAAGTTCCTGTTGCTCCATAGGTGTGATAAACCGTATTTCCCGATTGTACGGTGGAAGTCCCATCGCCAAAATCAAAGCGATAAGAGGATATGGAACCGTTACGAGCATAGGCGCTGGCCGTAAAATAAACCGTCAAAGG
The DNA here is from genome assembly GCA_016195615.1 of Candidatus Gottesmanbacteria bacterium. GTDB lineage: Bacteria > Patescibacteriota > Microgenomatia > JACPZF01 > JACPZF01 > JACPZF01. The sequence continues at coordinate 686 of JACPZF010000012.1, forward strand.
CGCAATTCCTGTGGTTGGTGAAGCGCTTAAGGAAACGCAAACCGGCGCTTGCGGCCCGGGCGTTGGGGTTGGCGGCGGCGATATGGTCGGCGTCGGAGTCTGTGTCGGTGTGGGGGTTACCGACGGAGTTGGGGTCGGTGTTAAGGAAGGAGTAGGGGTATTGGTGGAAATACTTGTTGGTGTTGCGGTTGGAGCAGGAGTATTTATTGGTGCTGATTGCTGGACTTCCTGCCTGACACTAATATCCGGGTGTTCAGCAACAGACCAATATCTTTGCTGTGGAGCTACCCCGTTGTTACATGCTTGCCCAGTTTGTACGGATCTATTAGGACAATACCACTCCACTACCCAACCTGGTTGTGGATTCGGAGAAGATTCGGCTAAAGTTTTATTATGAAAAATTTCAATAAAAACACCGTTTAGGGAGAAGGTAATAAATAAGGAAGTAGATACGAAAAATCCCAAAAGTAAATTTCTTCTTTTAAAAAAATTTCTACCTAGCACCATCATATTTTTTAATTATTTATTGACAGTAACGAACGCTAATATAAAAATAGCCAGAATACGTACAGCAATTAAGAACAATTTTTTGTGATACATGACAAAGATTATTTATTGTTGCTATAGTGCGCTAACGAGGCAGTGTTACGCACGAAATTTTTTCTTGACAAAAAAAATAATTAGTGTTAGTTATTTTTAATAGACTACAGATCACCACCTGCCTGGTGATTTGTAGAATAAAGAGCATTACTACTCGTAGATCTCCCAAGACTAGCGATAGTGATGCTCTCTTTTTTTCCTCTATAACGTCACAACTGGCAATCTTAAACCCTTTGATTTCAAAAGCTTGATTTGTTCTCTGGCCTGTCTTGATAGCATTTCTTGGCCAAAAACTCTCTTTCTTTTCTTCACTACTAGAGATAGGATAAATTTCCAAATATTACTCATAATTTTCCTTTAAACTCGGCCACCTCGCCTGGATGATTTTTGCTACTCGTCAAAATCGTCCTGACCGAGAATTTTCTGCAAAGCAGAATTTATTATCTGCAAAACGGAATTTTGTTGTTACAGTTCTGCTCTGCAGACCCCAAGACTAACGCTATTTTTGATTGTAGCACAACTTGTCAAGTACTTCAATCCTATAGGTAATTTAATGTATCAAAACCATAGAACCTATAGTTTTATACAGAGATATTAGCCCGTATTGACAATTAAAAATTAAAAATTAAAATTAAAAATTTAGGTGTGGATAAGTTGTGGATAGAGGAAAATTGATAACTATGGGTTTCTGTCATTCTGGGGACCCGCCAATGACGTGGCAGAATAATTACAGAGTCTTCGTGGCTTCTACTATTGAAGCGAACTGATTAGAAGAAATAATATTGGTATAGCCGAGCCTGTCTGCCTCCTTGATCCTTTTTTCGAGATTTCCTACTCTTCTTAACTCGCCGAGAAGACCGATTTCACCAATAGCACAAGTTTTACTTGGTAGTGGCTTATTTTTATAAGAAGATATTATGGCTATGGCACAGGCTAAATCTGCTGCCGGTTCGCTGATTTTTAAACCTCCGGCCACATTGAGATAAACGTCGCAGGCATAAAGCGGCAAATTGAGCTTTTTTTGTAAAACCGCCAGAATGAGCTGTAAACGGTTAAAATCGACTCCAGTGACAGCCCGTCTGGGCATGGTAAGCTTTGAGGGAATGACCAAGGCCTGGATTTCAGCCAGAATCGGCCTCGAACCCTCCATCGTACAAACAGTAACGCTTCCTGTTTTACTTGCTTCTTTATTCTTGCTCCTTAATTCATTTAAAAACAACTCGGAAGGGTTTTTTACTTCTTTAATGCCGCGATCATCCATCTCAAAAACTCCCACTTCGTCAACTGGACCGTAGCGATTTTTATTTGAACGTAAAATTCGAAGCGATTGGAATCTTTCTCCCTCTAAATATAAAACCGTATCGACTAAATGTTCTAAAACCTTGGGTCCGGCGATAGTTCCTTCTTTGGTAACATGACCCACTATTATAATAGGTATAGTATTTTCTTTGGCAATTCTAATTAAACGGCTGGCCGATTCTCTTACTTGTCCGACTGCTCCCGCCATTCCCGACAGATCAACGGTTTCGAGAGTTTGGATTGAGTCAACTATCACTATTGGCGATCTTTCTTCCTCTATCTGTATACAAATATTGTCCGTGTCATTTTCGGCCATTAACTGCATTTTTGACGCTCCCAGTCCCAATCTTTCGGCCCGCATTTTTACCTGGGTAACAGATTCTTCGCCCGAAATGTATAAACCAGCGAGTTTGCCGCAGACCTGCAAAAGCAAGGTGGATTTACCAATGCCTGGGTCGCCAGCGAGAAGAATAACTGATCCAGGAACCACACCGCCACCTAGTACTCGATCTAGTTCCTCAAGCCCCGTTGGTATTCTTTGGATTTCTTTTAAGGAAATTTCCGAAAGTTTCTGCGGTTTTGCTCCTTTGACTTTTGCTTGCCCGCCGGAGCCTTGGCGAAGGCGGGACTTTTGTTCTATCGTCTCTACCAGGCTGTTCCAGCTTTGACAATTAGGACATCTGCCAAGCCATTGCGGAGCGTTATACCCACATTGCTGACAAACAAAAACGGAGGTTGATTTAGACATATTTATTCCAATGTTATTTGGTATTTTTTAAGATCCAATACCATCTTAAAACCATTCAAAAATTCTCTTCCCATCAAACCCTCTGAGCTGTTAGTAAAAACAAGAGTTATTTCCTTAATGATGGCTTTGAATTTAACCTTACATCTATAGATAGAAAAAGTAGTAAGAGACCCGTCGGCGAGTTCGTATTCTTGATAAGCAATCGGTGGGTCTTTAAATTTACTGTGAAATCTTTCCGGCAACGCAAGGCCACCTGAAAATCGTGTATCAATAAGACAATCGGCCAACTCCCTGTCTGGGGCAAAAAATTCTACTTTTATATGCGGGTTATTTTGCTCATCAAGATAGGGATTCATTTTAAAATTCCTGCAGCGCGACCCACTTGCGCCATAAAGAATTGGCTGTGTGGAAATTGTCTTTTTGCCTTATCTATGGCCTCGAGAGGACTTTTTCCCACAAAAAATTTGCCGGACTTAATTTCAACGGTAATATAATTTCCAGGCTCGTATTTTTTCTTAAGTTGAGGTCTTATCTTATAATAGATGTTTTTCCCTTTTTCAATAATTATTTTTTGGCTTAACATACTCCACTATCATACAAAAATCCGTAAAAAAATTCAAATTTCGTTCTTTTGCTTACCTCGGGAGATTAATTTAAGAAAATTAATGACTTTCCGGAAGGCTTCTTAAAATCGCTCCTGGTTTCAATACAAACGTAAGTGCCACTCTTCCCAAAGTACCTTTTTCTAACCGCAACGAAACCCCGGGCATAGATTTGTTCTTTAAGCCAAAAACCTTATCCTCAGCAACCCTTATAGGTTTATGTCCCCAATCGAGACCTTTAAGAGAAGTTGTATTCCCTAATAATTCTATTGGTAATGCAAAAAAAGACTCAACAGCCCCTTCTTCTCTAAGAAATCCAAGTTTCTTTAAAATTCGCTCTGTTGCATCTGCTCGTGCCATTTTATCCCCCATGTCTAATATATCATTATTCAGCCAATCAGTATAAAGAGGCCCTATCATCGGCCTAATTCCTCTCGCAGTGATCGACATGTCACCATCTTGCTTTTGACCTGCTTCTTTTATTCCTTTAACAATAATTCCCAAAAGTGGTTTTTTCTTACCTGAAAACGAGACCACGTCTTTACCCTCTTGGACAGCTTTTTGCCATTCATTTAATTGTATTTCAACTGTTTCTATAGCGTCAGCGATAATATGTCTTTTATTACTTCCAGTCGGAACATGAGGTTCTTTATTAAGAGCGTCTACAATGCTCTAACTGGGTTTGTAGGTTTATCCTTTAAGGTCGAATGTTCTGCCACAGAGATCTTTGCTTCTGGGTTGGAAAGAGTCATATTTTTCACTCCTATCTTTTGAAATTTATAGATACACTGATAATAAAATTAGTATATCACAACTTATTAATATTTGTCTAATTTTTTTGTCTAATTTAACGAAAGCTGCTTTATTTATAGCTTAATTGCAGGTTTTGCTTTTAGTAAATCCTGCCTTAATAGCTTCTGCTTCGGAACAATACCACTGATCCTCTGTAGACAAATCTATTATTACCTGCGAATAATTATTACAATTTGGCAGATAGTAAAATTTCTTTTGAGTGTTATCGTCAATATTGCCTTTAATACCGCAGGAGTCAGGGGGTATGGCGGAAATACAGAGATTGCCGAAAATTCCGAGCTTCTTCTCCCTTGCCTGTTCATAGGCTTTTTTTAATTCATCCCGATGCGGGTTTTCGTAATAATCCATTCTGGCCAAACCGGATGTCAACATTTCATAATTGATATATTTTCCATCGTTAAACACGTTGGCTATAATTCGGCCGTAGGGATCGCTAAATTGATCCGAGAGGGTTACATCTTTACCCAAAACTAAACCGGCTAATTTTTCTTTGGCCTGGCTTGCCAAACACTTCCCTGTTTCCGGAGTGTTTACTCCCATTAAGCGTACCCGCCTGTTGTTATTGATTTTAAAAGTATCCCCGTCAATTACTTCCAAGACCTTGTAAGTTGGTTGTAAAACCCGGCGGTCGGAAAGAAGTTTTATGTTTAAAAGAAGAGAAAGAGCGGTAAGAAGGGAGAGAAAAATAAGAAAGGGGTTTGATTTTGACATGTTTTAAATTTTTTAGGTTTCTTAAGTTGCTTAAGTCACTTAGGTTACTTACTTATACCCTATTGGTTTCTCTGTTGGTAAAAGTGAGAGGCTAATTCGATGTTTTTCCGCGTCAACTAGTTCAATCATGCACTCAAGCGGCTCGCCTGGAGTGAATTCCCGGCCGGAGGGAATTTTACTAACGTGCAAAAGACCTTCAATACCCTTTTCAATCTCAACAAACACGCCGTAGGGGCTAACTCTTGTTACTTTTCCGCTTACCACCTGGTCTTTTTGGTACATTTTGGCCAAACTTTGCCAAGGATCCGGCAAGAGCTTTTTAATCGAAAGATTTAACTTCCCTGTTTTTTCCTCGACACCCAAAATGACTACTTCGACGATATCGCCTAGCTTAAAATAATCAGCGGGATTAAACACTTTTTCCCAAGCTATTTCGCTGATATGAACCAGTCCTTCCATGTTTTTGACGGCTTCGGGACTGGTTAGGGTGACAAAAATGCCAAACTGCACCACTCCGGTTACTTTGCCTTTACATTTATCACCGATATTAATTTTCTTTAAAATCTCTTGGACGTTTTCTTTTTGGGCTTGGGAAGAAACTGACCTTTCGGAAAAAATGAGGCGGTTGTTTTTCCGATCAATTTCGACGACTTTAACGGAAATAATCTTATTGATCAGATCTACCATGCTCGCCGCATGCGTAATATCCATCTGTGAGGCCGGAATAAAACCGTGAAGATCGCGAAATTCTACAATCAAGCCGCCCTTATTTACTTCTACTCCTTTAACATCGAGCTGTAATCCTTCTTTTTGCGCCCGGTATAAATGTTCCCATTTTTGCTCGGCGCTCGCTTTTCTCAAAGATAAAACCACTTGCCCCTCTTCGTTTTCCGGAGAAACAACGTAGCAGGTGAGCTTATCGCCGACCTTAAGCCGGGAAATAAAATCGCGAATATAGGGAATTTCCCTTTCCGAAACAATACCTTCGGTTTTGGCTCCGACATCGATTAAAACTTCTTTACCGGAAACCGATTTAATCGTTCCGTCAATAAAACTGCCGCGTTTTAAACCGTGGATTTGGTAACTCGTCTCAGCGAGAAGCTCCTCCATCGTTTGCGGTTCTTTGGAAGATTTCTTGAGGATTATCTCTTTTTTCGCCTTCTTAGCAATAGTTTTATTCTTTAATTCCTTAATTCTTAACTTGCCCGCCGAAGCTTTAGCGGAGGCGGGATTCTTTAATTCTTGTTTTTTTATCACTCATTAAGACCACCTTTCCTTTAAAGTGTTACTATTTTACGGCATTTAGGAATTTTTAGCAATTACCGATTTGCATTCATAAATTTGAAAATCTGCGCGTTGTCATTGCGATGAAGTTGCGAAGCGACTGACGAAGCAATCTTTATATCGTCATTCTGGTAAGCGAACCTTAGTTCGCGCATCCAGAATCTGATTCTGGACAAGCCAGAATGACGTTGAATAGATTGCCACGGCTGGCTTCGCGGGCCTCGCAACGACAGATCATAGATGCTCAACTTCCATAATTTGGTACATCTCGTCAACAACCCTGACGTATTGGTAGTTGTTTAAAAGTATAATTTTATATTTTTCCTGATAGGAAATTTTTAACCTATGTTTTAAATAAAGATCTTTTGAATATTTGCTTCCCCAATGAGGCATAATCACCAAATCTACTAAGCGCAAAGCGTCATACGATTTTAAAGTGGCCTCTCTAAAATCTTTATCTGGTCTTTTTGATAATTCAATATTTGGTCCCGCAACCCATGATCCGGCGCTGCAACCAATGTACGGTTTACCTTTAACTAATACTTCCTCTCGCGCAACTTTATCGAAACCGCATTCTTTGATTTTTTCCAAAAGATAAAAAGTATTGCCGCCTTCGACAAAAATAATGTCAGCCTTTTTCATTACTTCTTCTACTTCTTTTTCTTTTTTACCAGTTAATGTGTAATCAAAAACTTTAAAACCAGCATCAACCAACGCTTTTCTATCGTCCCTTTGCCACCATAAATCACCTTCTTCTACTTCCGAAGCAGTAGTTATGAAAACTAATTTATATTTATTGGCCGGTTTATCCAGCCATCGCGGAATATCTTTTGCCACAAAACTGACGCTCGAGGTGAGAAAAAGTCGCTTCATAAATGTATTCTACCAAAAATTCCCACCAAAAATCCCGGCCTTGAGGTATTTTCCCAGCAACTTGCGGTCTTGAGGCTATTCCGATGTATCATCGGAATGAGGCTACGTACAAAAAAAGAGTTAGGGTTCGAGTTCTTTTAAAGAAACCGCCAATTTTTTGTTCCCCACTTTTTCCACCAGCCGATCATCGGCTGAAGCCAAAACGATCTTGTTTTCTTTTGCCAAGGTGACATAGGCGCTGTCATAAGCGGAAATCTGATATTTTTTGGCGTTTTCCAAACACTTTAGCAAAAGATCAGACATGCCAATAATCTCTAAATTAGCCTGGAGAACCAATTTTAATAATTTGTTCGCTTTTTGATAAGGAACTTTTTTGCGTAAGATTGCGGAGGCAAAACCATTAACAATCTCGTATTCCCATAACTGCGGAACCAAAAGCAACAACTTATTTCTTTCCTGCTGTTTTAGAAGAAACCTGGCCTTTTCCGAATCTTCTTCTTCAAACACCCATTTGAGGCAAACCGAAGCGTCAATCACCAGCTTTTTCATTCAAATCTCCTGCCCTCTTTAACTAATTCCAGCACGGGGACGTCTATCCTTAAAGAGGTCTTTTTTAATCTGTCCGCCAACGAAATCTGCAATTTGGCCGAAAGTTTTTGTTTTTTATAGAAAGAGACCGCTTGTCGGATCAACGAAGCAGTACTCTGGTTCTGCGCAAAAGCCAGAAGTTTTAGTTCCCTATATTCGTCGGCAGGAAAGCGAATATTTGTAGCTATTGTATTCATGGTACTATAATACCATGGTACCACTTATCTGTCAATTCCCACAAAAATCCCGGCCTTGAGGTATTTTCCCAACAACTTGCGTCGCTAGTATCGTACCCGCTCTTTTGTTTCACTTCTCTGTTCGGAATGGGAAGAGGTGGTACCAAAAGGCTTTAAAGACCGGGAAAGTTTTTCTAATTTATTATCGTTATCCCAAAAGGGATCTCTCCAAAAAGATTAAGCAGTGTTAATTCGATCTATTAGTACGGTTAAGCTTAAATCCTTACGGATCTTACACCAACCGCCTATCCTCCACTACGTCCCGCTGAGCGGGACTTTGCGGAGTCCCCCCGAAGCTGCAAGCAGCGAAGGGGGAAAACCCGTAGTCTACGGGAGATCTCAATGGATTTTTAATCTTGGGGTGGGCTTGGCGCTTAGATGCTTTCAGCGCTTATCCCGTCCGAATGTGGCTACCCAGCGATGCTTGCTTACGCTAAACAACTGGCACACCAGGGATTCGTTCAACCAGGTCCTCTCGTCAAGTTATCTTCTATTACTAGAAGCTTAGACTATATCTTACGCCTTATTTTGAAAAATAAGGTGCCTTGCGATGTTATGGTTTTTAATAAACCATCTAATCCGCCAACTGACGGATTAAGTCGTTACGGGGGTATTTGACTTCAAGAAAGTTTTCACATACGAAGCAGTATAACGTTTCTTAGTAGTGGCGTAATTCAATCGTGAAATCTTATCAGAAAGTTGGGCAATTTTTAATAAATTTTGTCCACCTTTAATGAGATTCATGATTTGGAGCATTAATTGCAATTGTTTTCTTTTAAAAAGAATGTGAGGCTTAAGTTCTCTAAGAATTCTCTCTACTTGCTCGAAACCCTCTATTTTCAACTCGGTTATTCTATCGTTTCGCTGATAAATATAACCAATCTTCAGTTGTTTTCTGATCCATCTCATTTCTTTTTCTTTTCCCCATTTCTGCGCAAAAGAAATTATAGCTCTTACGCGCAACTTCGTCTTTCTGGGTTGCAATTGTATTCTAATGCTTCCGTCACCGTCTAAAAAACCTGCTATATATGCTGCAACTTCTCTGGTCATAACCTTCCTTCGGTATGGTCCTGTAGTTTTGTATTTGGACCTTGTGTAATCTTACAGGATTCCACCGATTTTAGCAAGTTCGTTCATCCCGATGTTACCATCGGGAGCAGCAATTTCTTACTGTGGTCAACTCCCCTCAAAAATCCTGCGCCTGTGCTGGATAGAGTCCGAACTGTCTCCGTACTATAGGATGTTTCCTATAATTATTCTGACTATATCTTGATCCGCTAAAATACGGACCTTGGCGTATCAAATTGGTTTATTTCCAGAATATCTGGTACCCAATTTGTCACCACGTTCATGTAAACTGAACGTGGATCAGTCGATACGGGGATTAAAAGTTTTGTTCTTGAGAAATTGCCTTAATTGCACAGTTGTATTGACTCGTTTTTTTGAGTAGTTAAGAAATTGAAATTTATCAACTTTTTTGATAAAAAACAACACTCGCTCTAATTTGATATCCAAACCTATAAGTTTTTCTTCTAATTAGGATTTAGTTTTCTCTACCATTCTTTTAATCTTCCCACGGTATTACTCTGTTTCTTCGGACAGAAGAAAGAGCTTCCACCGTTATTAGCCAAATTTTACATTCATGTTACCATGAAAGGTCGCGAGATACAATGATTCACGACGTTCTTAACCCAGCTCGCGTACCGCTTTAACCGGCGAACAGCCGGACCCTTGGGGCCTTCTACAGTCCCAGGATGCGATGAGCCGACATCGCAAAAATCCAGAAATTGGATTTTGCCCTCTCGATTTCTCGAAAGATCTGACTATATCTTCATCCCGCGTAGCTCGGTAGAGCGCAGTGGGAGTCAGCGTGTGATGGACGTAAATTTTTTCTGTTTTGTCCATCTTGGTCCGACATAATATCGAACCGCAGTCGATACGGGGTTATGACAAAAGTTTGTAAGAAAAACTCGGTAAAACGTGCTTTCTTATAAGATCCATGAATTTCAACATGCTTTCTTTTTTAAGTCGAATCCGCCAGTACGTTTTATCCTTGTTTAAGGAAGCTAAAATGCCTTGTTGCTCTTTTAAGAGTAAACAAAGTTTTTCTTGTTCTTCTGTCAAACTTCCCTCGGTATTATCCATTGATTCTATTATACATTTTAGGTATAACATCCAAAATCAATTTAGGACTTCACCGATATTAGCTGAATTTTTTGGTACTAAATTACTTCAGTAGCACCCCAATGTCTTATTTAAGGTGCCAAACCTTACCGTCGCTGTGGACGCTTGGGTAAGATCAGCCTGTTATCCCCGGGGTAGCTTTTATCCGTTAAGCTCTGGACCAAACCACTTGGTACCAGAGGATCACTAAAACCTGCTTTCGCATCTGCTCGACTTGTAGGTCTCGCAGTCAAGCACCCTTCTGCTTTTGCGCTATCTCCGCCATTTCCATCGGCGGATAGGGTACCTTTGTACGCCTCCGTTACACTTTAGGCAATATTGTTAAGAGAACTATCCAATTTATATTTGAATGAAGAAACCAAATACGGAGAAATTAATTTCTTCAATCGATTAAACGATGAGGCATGAATGTAAATTTCTATTCCATCAACTTGTCGACGAGGATTCCCTTCTAAGCCAAATTTTTCTTTTAAAATTTGACAAAGAAGATTAATTTCCTCTCTAGAAAAGTTGTGAGTGCATATGAGTTTTCCTTTGCATTCCTTAGATTTATAAGAACCATCATCCATAAACCAGATTGCTAGACCAGTATCGCTTAGCAACTCGTTGATATTTGATGGTACTACTTTTCTTTTTCCTCGATAGAATAAATCTCGGAAACTTTTAAAATCAGGCAGACTTAATGTTGTAAAACCAATTCGCTCAAAAATTCCACCAAAGCTTTTAATTGTTCTCTTACGCGGGATCATTCTTACAAGATTTTTAAAAGCTTGATAAAGAAAATCAACGTAATCTGAATTCTTAACGCTGTATTCTACTTTTAGTCTTGCAGATTTTTTATTTGGAGAAACTTCAATATGTCCATCTCCTAGAAGAAGGCCCACTAAAACTTTTTTCTGAAAAACAGAAAATTTTAAGGTTTTTTTGTATTCTTCTAGGGCTCGTTGTCTCATCTTGGATATCTCTACTCGGTCATTTCTGCCGAGTTCTCTAGATCGCTCTAGAGTTCAGACTATATTATGATCCGATTACGCTCGGAATCCAACATGTAGTCGTTGAGGGGAAGGAAGAAAATTTATGATCCATTTTCTGACATTTTTCCTCCATCTTCCCTGCTGATTATCCGCAGCAGACAAATTATTACTCAACATTTTAGGTTAACTACCTATCCTATCAAGTATTACTGCATTCTCGGATGTTCCAGCATATAGTTAGTTTACAGCAAGAATTTCTTCTTGCAGGCCCCTAAATTGAGGCAACCTCCCCAGTTAAACTGCCCGCCAGACAGGGTCCTTTTGCC
>JACPZF010000040.1 GCA_016195615.1 Candidatus Gottesmanbacteria bacterium
AAAAACGTGGAAGAACTTCTTGGGCAAGTCTACATTCGCGATCCGAAAATGACAGTATCAGATTTAGTTAAAGAGAAAAGCGGCAAATTAGGCGAGAAAATCGTGGTAAAAGAGTTTTCGCGTCTTGAAATTTAGGTACAGCCGAGCGTCATTCTGGGGAGCGTAGCGACTCCAGAATCTGATTCTGGACGCGCTCGTTCACTCGCTTGCCAGAATGACGTATACTTGTAAATTATGAGTGAAACCATAATTCAGAATGCCCAGCTTAAATTTTTAAAAGTAATCGATCTTCTCAAACTCGATTTAGCCACTATTCGGACCGGCCGGGCGACACCTTCTTTGGTAGAAAATCTCGAACTGACAGCGTACGGCAGTAAAATGCATCTCATCGAACTCGCTACCATTCACGCGCCGGAGCACAACGTTTTAGTCATTACCCCTTTTGATTTAAATAATCTCCAAGAAATAACTAAGGCCATCACGATGGCCAATTTGGGTTTAACACCGGTTATTGATAATAACGTTATTAGAATAACAGTACCAATGTTGTCGGAAGAAAGGCGAGCGGAACTGGTTAAACTGATGCATCAAAAATTGGAATCAGCGAGAATCATGATCAGACAGGCGCGGCGGGAAGTAATGGAAGAGATTGCTAAATCCGCACCAAACGAAGACGAGCAAAAAAGACTGGAAAAAGAAGGGCAAGATGTGGTTGATAAAATGATGGGAGAAGTTGAGTTGTTGGGAGAAAACAAAGAGAAAGAATTAACAACGGTTTAAAAAGTATTTATTCTTCGACCCGCCAGTTGGCGGGGAGAAGTTCTCGCTTCGCTCGAACAATATTTTTGACATTTGAATTAATGCTTACACTTATAGCTTTTATTATTTTACTCTCCATCCTTGTTCTCGTTCACGAACTCGGACATTTTTTGGCCGCTAAAAAGATCGGCGTGAAAGTCGAAGAGTTTGGTTTGGGTTATCCGCCTAGGATTTTTGGCAAAAAAGTGGGCGAAACGATTTATTCTTTAAACGCCTTACCGTTTGGGGGATTTGTGAGATTGTATGGTGAGGAATCTGCAGAGCAGAATTTAACTTCTAAAACAAAGAAATCTCAATCAAAACAAAACTCTGCTTTGCAGAGGGCTTTTTTTAATCGTTCAAAAATAGAGCGGTCAATCATTCTGGTAGCGGGGGTAGCGATGAACTTTCTTCTCGGAGTCGTGGTCATTTCCTATCTTTTTACTCAAGGTGTGGCCATACCAAATGGGGCTTTAGTCGAGGAAGTTGTTCCCAAAACTCCGGCCGAAATAGCGGGAATAAAAAAGGGAGACGTAATCACCAGTGTTAATGGTCAAACGATAGCAAGTGCCGGAGATTTGGTTTCGCAAACAAAGCAAAACGTCCTAAAGATTGTAACTTTGCAAATCAAACGCTGCGAAAAAACCTGCGCCAACTTAAAAATAAGTTTAATTCCCAGAAAAGACTATCCTCAAAATGAAGGCGCTATGGGAGTAGCGATTGTGACTGATTTTATGATTAAAACCTATTCCCTTTGGGAAGCGCCGATTAAAGGAACCATCGAGGCGTTTCGGATGAGTTGGTTTATTGCCAAAGGCGTAGGGCAAGTTTTATGGCAGCTCGTTAGCTCGTTTACGGTTCCGAAAGACGTGGCAGGGCCGATTGGCATCTATAAAGTAACGGGCCAGGCCCTGCAGTTTGGCGGTCTGATGGGAGTTTTGCAGCTTTTAGCGCTGCTCAGTTTGAATTTAGCAGTCATTAATATCTTGCCCATTCCAGCCTTAGACGGCGGCAGATTTTTTCTGGTTTTAGTCGAAGCGGTAATGGGGAGACAGCGCATCATTAAAATAGAAAAAGTTGCGCAATCAGTCGGTATGGCCTTAATTTTGGCCTTGATTGTTTTAATCACCATCAGTGATTTGTCCAAACTTACGACGGTTCAAAATTTCTTAAAGGGGTTTAAGCTGGGGTTTTAATTTGACAGATCGATTATAATTAAAAAAGAAAATAAAAGCACTTGAGTTTGGTTTGAACGCTAAGCGTTCTTTCCCGCCAAACGATGCTGATTGCGAAAAAGCAATACGGGTACGCCCGTGATAGCACTAATAAGTTAGAAAAGGTGGTACCGTCCTGAGCAAAGTCGAAGGACCCTTGTCTGATCATATTTTTTGTGATCGGGCAAGGGTTTTTTAATGGTATAATAAGGAGTATATTTATGCGCTATTCCCAACTTTTTGGAAAAACTTTGCGCGGGGCGCCAAAAGATATAAAGCTTATAAGTCACAAGCTTTTATACCAAGCTGGATTTATTCGCGAATTGACAGCTGGACGATATGAGCTATTACCATTAGGAACACGAGTATATCAAAAGATTATCGATATCATTCAAAAAGAAATGGAAGCAATTGGCTCACAAAGAGTGGTGACGCCAACTCTTCATCCAAAAGAGATTTGGCAAAAAACTGGTCGAGATCAAGTTTGGGGTAAAAATCTTCTTTCTCTTAAAGATCCGAGGAGCGAACAGGAATTTACTCTTTCTGCTACAGCCGAAGGACTATTTTCCGAAATGGTCGCTGGATTTAACCCTTCCTATAAGGAATTACCAATTCTCGTCCATCAATTTTCCCAAAAATTTCGGAACGAAAAAAGACCACGAGGAGGCTTACTTCGTTTAAGAGAATTTTTAATGAAAGACGCCTATTCGTTTGATGCAGATCATGAAAGTTTTGCCAAGACTTACAAAAAATTTTACGATTCCTACCTTAAAATTGCGAAAGCATTAAGTTTGAAAGTTATACCAGTAGAAGCCGATAACGGCGCTTTAGGAGGAGATTATTCACACGAGTTTATGATCGAAGCAGAATTCGGCGAAGACACAATTGTTAAATGTAATTCGTGTGATTACGCCGCGAATCTGGAAAAAGCGGAATTTATAAGAAATGATGTTAATAAGGACGAGGAAGTGAAACCATATAAAATCGTAGATTTGCCGACAGAAGTTGCGACCATTAAACAACTGGTTAAACATTACAATTTGCCGGCCGAAAGATTTATAAAAAATGTTGTCTATAAAACTTCGGGAGGGAAAATAATAATAGCAACGGTTACGGGCAATTTGGAAATAAATCCCCGGAAACTGGTAAGACTGCTTCGTCTTGAAGAGGAAATGGAGGACGCTACAGATGAGGACTTAGCAAGTTTTGGGGCCAAATCAGGATTTGTTCACTCGTGGGGTTATAAAGATAAAAGAATTACCTATATTGCTGATGAAAGTGTACTTAAAGCAAAAAATTTATACGGAGGACATAAAACAGAAACGACAGATCCAATAAATGTAAATTACAATAGAGATTTTAAGGCAGATGTGATTGGAGATGTCGCTTCCGTTCCCGAAGGTGCAAAGTGTAGGAGATGTAAAAATGGTATCTTAAAACTAATTAGAGCAATAGAATTTGGCCACGTATTTTCCTACGACGATTTTTATTCTAAAGCCCACGACGTTTTTTATATTGATAAAGACGGCGAGAAAAAATTAATTTTGATGGGGGCCTATGGTATAGGAATCGAACGGGCTATGGGAGCAATTGTGGAAACTTATAATGATAGTAAGGGTATTGTTTGGCCAAAAGTTGTAGCTCCATATCTGGTCCACTTAATCCTATTAAGTAAAGGCGACCCAAAAACAGTTGATTATGCTAATAAAATTTATGAGTATTTATTAGAAAAAAACATTGAAGTTCTATATGACGATCGCGTTGATGTCTCAGCCGGCGTGAAATTTTCCGACTGTGACTTAATCGGAATTCCATACCGGATTGTGATTTCTGACAAAACAATTAAAGAAAACAAAATAGAATTCAAAAAAAGATTTGAAGACAAGGTCGAAATGCTAACAAAGGAAGAACTGTTAGTAAAATTGCTTAAGCAATTACCACACACTGTAGCGCGGTAGTATTATAAATGAAGCGATTTGAATATTTTATTATTCTCCTTTTATCCCTGGTTATCCTGTTTCTATCGTTTTATCCAATTTACTACCGCTACAAAACGACGCCGCCAGATCGGACATACGTTGGTACGACTTTTTATACAGCGGATTATGCCGGGTACGTTTCGACGATCGAACAGGGAATTAAGGGCAGATGGACCTATGTTGATAAATTCACCACCGAAAAACTGTCGGAAACTTTTTTGTATTATCCGTATCTATTAATCGGCCATATTGCAGGATTTTTAGGAATAGGCAGTATTTGGGCATACCATCTAAGCAGGTTTCTACTGGGGTTAATTTATCTGGTGTCGATTTATTGGTTGATAGCTGTTATTTTCTCTGATAGAAATCGTCATTCTGGTGAGTCGAGCGAAGCGAGACGCATCCAGAATCAGGATTCTGGACAAGCCAGAATGACTGGTTCTATGATTTCATCAATTAAGCGAATAATAGCTTTCTTTCTGGTTCTCTTTTCCAGCTCTTTTCCCTCAAAGCTTTCCAGCATAGTCGCCGAAACTCAAGTCGTCAATCGCTTTGTCATTCAACCGCATTTTTTGCTCGGGAATATATTTTTAATTTTAGGAATAATTTTATTTTTGAAGTATTTGGAAAAACCAGAAAAAAAGTATGTAATTTTATCGGGGCTGATGGTTTTTTTAGTCACCGTATTTCGTCCGTCTCATGTAATCTTGTACTTAGCAACGATTGGAATATATGTTATTGTTAGTACGCTAGCGTCTTTCTGGGGAGGATCCGCCAGTTGGCGGAGACGACTCCAGAATCATTTAAGGACAGATTCTGGACAAGCCAGAATGACGATGAGGCAATATTTTATTTTCTTCTTAACAAGTCTCGTTTTTTCTCTTCCCGGTTTTTTCTATCTTTGGTACCTAAAGAGCAATTTTAACGAGCTTCCTTATTTTTTATACGATGGCGAAGGTAAAAATTTATTTAATCTTTGGGACTTAGTCCTTTTGCAAGGACCAATGCTTTTGCTAGCGGTAAGCCTTTTTTTTCGTCATTCTGGTAAGTCGGGTATATTACTTTCTTTTGTGGCAGCAAATGTGGTCTTACTTTTTGTTTTGCCCAAAATTTATCCTCTAAATCCTCTTCGTTTTTTGCAAACGCCTTTGTTTGCCATTTTGGCCATTTTGGCAACCGAGGCGATTTTTAAGCTTGCCAAAAATCTTTCCCTCATAACCCTCATGTTCCTCATAACTGTTACGTTTTCTCTGCCCACACTCTGGCTGGATTTTGATCACGAGGTTCATCTCTATGTTGACGCCTACTACATTTGGCCGCCCAAAGAATATTTGCCAGCCCTAAAGTTTTTGGAATCTAGCAGCAAACCCCAAGATGCAGTTCTAACTTACAAATCTTTATCCAATCTAGTACCGATGATTTCCGGCAACACCATTTATTGGGGCCATACCAACGAGACGTTAAATTATAATCAGAAACAAATAATGGTGGAAAAATTCTATAAAGGACTGATGAGTGATCAAGAAGCCCAAGAATTTTTAAAAAGCAATAACATAAAATATATTTTGGTGGGCAGAGAGGAAAAAGCCTTGGGCAATTTTCATTACGAATTTTTAAAAAAAGATTTTGCTAATTTAGAGCTTGAACTATATAATAGTGAACTATGAAAAAAGTCGTAGTTATAGGCGGCGGCACAGGCACTTTTGTCGTTTTGTCGGGACTGAAAAAATATCCTCTTGATCTGTCGGCGGTCGTCTCGATGGCGGATTCCGGCGGGTCCAATAAAATTATCAGAGACGAGTTTGGTCTTTTACCCCCAAGCGATGTCCGGCAATGCTTGGTAGCGTTAGCCGATGATACCTATGTCGCGCAAAAAACCCTGCGCCAGCTTTTTATGTATCGTTTTGCCAAGGGTGTTGGTACGAAAGGTCATACCTTTGGCAATCTCTTCCTGGCTGCTCTTTCTGATATTACCGGCAACCAGGTAGAAGCAATTAAACAAGCAGGAAAAATTCTTCATATTAAAGGTCGAGTGGTACCAGTCTCTTTAACCAAAACGAATTTAGTTGCCAAATATAATAACGATATGGTGGTAAAGGGAGAGCACGAAATCGATGAGCCGGATTTTGACGGCAGACTTCATATTAAAAAACTTTCCCTCTCGCCGCGCGCCGCTATTTACGCCGATGCTGAAAGAGTAATTAAAAATGCTAATTTAATCGTCCTCGGGCCGGGAGATTTATATACGAGCGTTCTCGCTAATATGGTAGTTTCCGGCGTGCCGGAGGCGTTGCGAAATACCAAAGCCCAATTGGTTTATATCGTAAATTTAGTTACCAAAAAAGGGCAAACTTACGGATTTGGCGCCAAGGATCATGTTTTTGAAATCGAAAAATACATCGGCCGAAAACTCGACTTCGTGATTTTTAACAATGGAAAATTTCCTCCTTCGATTGTGCGAAAATATCAAAAAGAAAACGAACACCCGGTCGTTGACAACCTCGAAGCAAACGGGAGAAAAGTAGTAAAGACAGATTTACTAGCTAGAGAAGAAGTAAAGAAAGTTTCCGGCGATGTTTTAAAAAGGAGCCTCATTAGGCACGACCCAAAAAAGCTGGCCAAAGTTTTGGTCAAATTATTAAAGGTGTCATCCTGAACTTGGTTCAGGATCTGATTCTGGACAAGCCAGAATGACGTTTTAGATGCTGAAATAAATTCAGCATGACAATAGGACGCAGAGGTGTTATGTCGATACTAACGCATGACGAAATTAAAAGGGAGATAGCAGAAGGAAACATCAAATTTTGGCCCGAGATTAGCAATGATCAAATCAAAGAAGCCTCAGTCGATCTGCATCTGGGGTCGGCTTTTCGCATTTATAAAAAAGTAAAAACCGGCATTAAAGTTAGCGAAGATACCGACTATAAAAAATACACGACCGAGGTTAGGGTTAAAGAATTTAAACTACATCCCCACGAAACCGTACTTGGCATAACCAGCGAGAAAATAACCTTGCCTGGCGATATTTGTGCCTGGATTGAGGGCAGAAGCCGCTTTGCCAGATTAGGACTACTTATCCATATTTCCGCGGGTTTAATCCAGCCGGGAGTGGACAATAAACAGGTTTTGGAAATTACCAATTTAAGCCCCAACACCTTGATTCTCCAAGAAGGTGAAAGAATCTGCCAGCTAGTATTTCAAAGAACCAGCGGTACGGCCGTTTATAAAGGAAAATTCCGCGCTCAAACCTTGCCGTAAAACCTGGCTTTTTGGTGCGTCCTCTTTTTGGCCGTAACAATTCAGGATTTGACAATAGAATTATTCTTCGAGCGTAAGCGAGAAGTTTTCAAAACAATAGTTCTCGGCTTTCGCCTCGAACAATAAAATCCTTGATGATTCCTGAACGGTTACTCTTGGCCATATTGACAGTAAGTTATTGATTATCGATAATGCTCTCATGTTAACCATTAAAGATCTTGACGAGATTGAAAAGTTGATTGACAAGAAATTAGATACAAAACTTGCCTTTTTGCCGTCTAAAGATGAATTTTATAAGATGATGGATGAACTTATGGGAGAAATAAGAACGGTGAGAGAAGAAATGGCTATGATGAACAACCGGAGCAAGGACTTTTTTGACAGGCTGGAAAATCATGAAGGGCGCATCAAGGATTTGGAAAAACAAACAGGATTAATTCCTTAGGTAACGTAAAATTGGACCGGAATACCACTTTCTAAGCAGGAGTGGAAAACCTCTTGCAATTATACCCTATAATAGTTTATAATTAGGACTGATTTAATAAAGATAACACCGAAAAATAAACCAAGCGGTGTTTTTTTGGAAGGAAAAAAACTATGGTGAGTTTAGCCGAAAAGGTAGGCCACGGAGTTGTGCAAACTTTTAAGTTAAGAAGACCAGAGTATGTTTTAAGAAATCACACGGATTTAAATTTTCCCGTTCACTACGGACTTCACTTCATTAGAGATAAAATTCCCCATGCGTTTTTAAATTATTTAATTTCCCGTTTCGATCCAAGCCCAGGTACTAAAGCAACTCTTGATACATTTGCTCCCCATGATCTTTCATTGGGGGAGAGGATAATGCGGGAAAAAGAATTTTTTAAAAGAAGCAGACTGGTTGATTATAGTTTTCGTACCTATAATGGTATGAGAAAAAACCTGGTTGCTATTGGTGGAGATCTAGGCAACTCCTTTCAGCGGATTTTTCACGATATTACGCTTTCTACCCACGGATGGCTTCATATGCGAGGGATAGAAGATAAATTAATCCAAATTGTTCAATACAGCCCGGAATATCCTCTGAAATGGAAATCTTCCTTGCTGACAGCAGGTTTCTTGCCATTTCACGATCTCTACCAGGTGTTTTTGGAAAAAATACTCGTTGATTCTGAAAAAAAGGGAGAAAAACTAAACTTAAATCCTAAAGCTGGTCACGTTCCTAATTCTGCCGTTATGTTTGCCTGTTTTGCCGAAGATATGATAGTCAAAGAGTTGCATGTTTCAAGAAAGAGAGCAAACGAAATTACTAAAATAGCTGTTTATTGCTTTCTTTGTCACGATTTTGATGACAATTTAAAAGTCATCAATGGTACGGGTGACGCTTCTGACGCAAAATATCAGGAGAGAGAGAATGTCCAAGTTCTCATAGATGACATTCGAGACGGCAAAATTGATCTTTCGACGTTATCTTGGCAACAGATAATGAATTGGGGTAGACATGAAAGCAGTACAAATAAAAAAATAATGGATGAACAACTTGTAAAAATGAGTAAAAATCCAACCCGATGGGGAATGCCAGTTGAATTTGAAGAACACCCGAAATTTAGAAAAAGACTCGAGGAGTTAGAAATGAATAACACTCCTTTGTTTGAAAAAAATTTGGCTGCTGATAAAAAACTATCGATGCGTAACTTGGCGACCGCCCTGGTTTTTGCCGATTATATGGAAATGACTATTCCTATCGGTCTATCAATAGCCAGAAAATCAAAGGTGCCAATATCGAAAACCAGGCCTACTTTTACTAATCAAACATTGATGTATCGCAATTTAGATCATTTAAATGAGAACTTAGTATTATCTGATGTAGACAGAAATGTTTATGAGCTATTAAAGTTATACGATTTGGTCAATAATAGTTCTCTTCGAAAAAGTCGGTTTGCCTACAACACGGCCAGACTAAACGTATTGTATGGTTTAAAATTTACTCAGAGATATTACGGCGCATTAATGCTGGGAATGACAAAGCCACTCAAGGGCGTCTTTGAGCAAGCAGCTAATAGTGTTGCCGCTAAATTAATCAGGAAATTTGAGTTTAAAAAAGATAGCGTTGCCATAATGAGAGAATTTCTTTTATATGCTTTTCACCACATGTCAGCTAATATGTTGGAAACAGGAATAATAAATGTTACGCCGGAAATGCGAAGGGCGATTGAGGTGACAAAGCTCACGTTCGCAATCTTGAGAGAGGATGAACAGAACACGATGAGCGCAGTAATGAGCAAAGAAGAAAATAAAGGTTATGGGCGACCGAGAAGATACAGTGACCAAGATAGAAAACTATTTCATCGGATAATGTTAAAAACTATTAGCTATTTTATTTATACAGCCAAGATTAATGATGCGGAACTAGCATTGACAGAAGAGCTACTTGATACTAAAACCGAACTGCCTTCATTTGCTGATACAATTCACAGTATGGGGATGTTGTCGCAAGCAAAAACGATGATACCCCATTAGTCAGAGAATTTTCTCCCTTGCCCTGTAATTTACAAAGTTTTATACTAAACAAGATTCCCATGAAAACCATTGTTACCCATTTAAATCCCGATTTGGATGCCATGAGTTCGGTCTGGCTTTTAAAAAGATTTTTGCCGGGTTGGGAAGAGGCGGAAGTAAGGTTTGTGCCGGCGGGGATATATAAACAAGCAGTAAGTAGTAAGAAGAAAGTATTAAGTAACGACGACGAGGAAACGTTAGTTGTAGACACGGGATTTGGAGAGTTGGATCATCACCAGACGGATGAAAAGACCTGCGCGGCAATGTTGGTGCGGGAGTACATTAAAAATAAACTGGAATATTCTTCGACCCGCCAGTTGGCGGGGAGAAGTTCTCGTCCCGCTAAGCGGGACTCGAACAATAAAATAAACGAAGAAGCGATAGAACGCCTTGTAAATGTGGTTTTAAGAATTGATTACGGCGCTGAAGATATTACCATAAAAAACGCTGAGGACGACTTTTTTGCTTTTCTTTTTAACGAACGCCAAATCATTAGGGGACTAAGGACTTTGTATCGGGGGCAAAGCGATAAGCAGCTTAACATTGGGATGACCATTTTAGATGCGATTTATGAAGTTTTAAAAGCCAAAATTGAAGCTGAAGAAATAATAAGCGTTGGCCTAAAATTTAAGACCATTTGGGGAGAGGCAGTGGCGGCTGAAACCAATAATGAAATATACATGCATCTCGCCCAGCAAAAAGGCTACAAAGTGGTTGTTTCTAAAGATCCCAAAAAGGGGCACATTAGAATTCACGCACTGCCTAAAAGAGGCATTGATTTTACGAATATTTATGAGGTTTTAAAGAAAAAAGATCCAGAGGCGACTTGGTACTTGCATTCAAGCAAGGCACTCTTATTAAATGGCTCGTCGGCAAACCCGGACATGAGGCCGACGAGATTGAATTTAGAAGAAGTAATTGAAGTATTGAAAAGTAAAACATAAATATGACATGTATTTTTTGCAAAATCATTAAGGGAGAACTACCTACGACTAAAGTCTATGAAGATGACGAAATGATCGTCTTTAAAGACATCGCGCCAAAAGCGCCAGTTCATGTTTTGGTCGTGCCCAAAATCCATTTCGCCTCGCTAAACGAAGCCAAGGAGGAGAAAGAAAAACTTTTAGGAAAACTCCTTTTAAAAACGCGAGACATTGCTAAAACCTTGGGTATTTCTAAAAGTGGTTACAAAGTCATTATCAATAACGGCGCTGGTTCAGGCCAAGTGGTTTTCCATCTGCATTTACATTTAATAGGAGGATGGAAGGAAGGCGCAAAAGGATATATCGTATAGGAGGTGAATTTTTATCATGATTGTTGTCAAAGCTCAACCAGGGGATTCATCAGATGCTTTAATTAGAAAATTTAATAAAAAGGTTCTGGCCGAAGGCATTTTGCAGGAGTTGAAAAAACGCGAGTTTTATCAAAAACCAGCCCTCCTAAAAAAACTTAAAAAAGCGGAAAAGAAGAAAAAACAGGCCCAAAGAAGAAGTTATTAAATGTTTTAAAATGTTACTTAACAAACTGCAAGCAGACCTAAAACTAGCTCTTAAAGCCAAGGACGCGCTCCGCGTCAGCGTTTTAAGGATGATTTTGTCGGCCATTAATTACGAAGAGATTGAAAAACAACACGATTTAAACGATGAAGAAATCACGGCGGTTTTATTAAGAGATGCCAAAAAACATCGCGAATCAATTGAAAGTTTTAAAAAGGGCAACCGAGAAGATCTTTGGAAAAAAGAAGAAGAGGAGCTTGCCATTATCCAAACCTATCTGCCAAAGCAAATGAGTAACGCCGATTTAAAAGCGGAGGTTGGTACTATCGTCGCCAGCTTGACCTCGGAGGATAAACAAAATTTTGGGAAAGTGATGGCAGTAGTAATGTCAGAACTTAAAGGGAAAGCCGATGGTGCCGTAATTGTGGAAATGGTGAAAGAAGAATTACGGGGTAGCAAAGATGCTGAAACAAGTTCAGCATGACACCTTTCCATGTCATCCTGAATTTATTTCAGGATCTATCTAAGACAAAATGAATAAAATTAACATTTTTAATGAGAAAAAATATCCTATTAAAGTAGACCGTGTTAAACAAATAGTCAATAAAACCCTAAGAAACCAAAAAATTAAGCTCAAAACCGAAGTAAATATAAATTTTGTCGATGATCCAAATATGACCGTATTGCATAAAAAATTTATGTACGAAGACGGTACTACTGATGTCTTGTCTTTTCCCATAGAAGAATTAAAATCAGATAAGGGCCCCAAAATAAAATTTAAAAATCCCGGAAATCTAGTACAACTTGGAGATATTGTGGTTTGCTATCCACAGGCAAAAAGGCAAGCGAAAAACTACGATCTTACAACTAGCGAGGAGATAAATAGATTAGTGGAGCACGGGTTATTGCATTTATTGGGAATACACCATGAATAGTAAGTCAAAACTCAAAAGTCAAAGGTCAAAAGTTAATATACTTTTTAATTTTGACTTGTACTTTTGATTTTTGCATTTTGACTTTTGAATTAAATTTATGGTTGTTCTTTACCGTAAATATCGCCCGCAAAAACTTTCGGACCTTGTCGGTCAGGAACACATTTGCGAAATGCTTTTAAACTCTTTTAAAACCGGCAAAATTTCTCACGCCTATTTATTTGTTGGTCCCAGAGGAACGGGTAAAACAACGACTGCCAGAATTTTAGCCAAGATGCTAAACTGTGATATGGGAAGTGAGAAATTGGATGTGAGAGATGAGAAATCACGTCCCACTTCTAATCTCTCATCCCCCACCTCCTTTTCTGAACCATGCAATAAATGCGACGCTTGCATTGCAATCACCGACGGATCTTATCTTGATGTTTTGGAAATTGATGCCGCGTCTAATCGAGGTATAGATGACATCAGAGATTTACGGGAAAAGATTAAACTGGCTCCGGCTTTCGGTAGGTATAAAGTCTACATCATTGACGAAGTTCACATGCTTACCGGTGAAGCGTTCAACGCGCTTTTAAAAACTCTCGAAGAACCGCCCGAGCACACGGTTTTTATTCTTTGCACCACTGATCCTAAGAAAGTTCCGGAAACGATTTCCTCCCGCTGCCAGAAATTTGAGTTTAAAAAAGCCAGCCGGGAAGACATCGTTACTTATTTAAAGCGAATTATTAAAGAAGAAAAAATTGATATTGACGATATGGCTCTGCAAGTTATTGCCCAGAGGTCGGAAGGGGCTTTTAGGAACGCGGCCTCGCTTTTGGATCAAGCTGCCTCGGGGGGCGGCAAACTCACCGCCGAGCAGATTGCTAAAAATCTCAGCGTCTCAGACGATCTTTTTTTGGAAAAATATCTTACTTTTCTTTACGACAAAAATGTGAAAGAGGGATTACTTTTAATAAAAAAATATGTCGAAACTGGCCTTGATATCAATGCCTTTGTCCGAGATTTATTGCTAACGATCGAAAAATATCTGCTTATTAAAATGGAAGTGGTAAAGGAAGAAAAAAAAGTCGAATTTTCTTTGGGAGATTTGAAAAAACTTGCTTCAATGTTGTCCCTTGCGGAAAACGAAATGAAATTTTCCTTTGTACCGGAATTGCCTTTAGAACTTCTCACAATAGAATGGTGTGAAGTGATAGACAAAACCAGAGAGAGTAACGAGCCCGCCGAGCCAAAGAGCGAAGAAGTAGCGGTAGAAAGGGCTTCGGTAGTAGAGGAAAAGATAGAAAACAAAACTGTCGAACCGAAGGAACAAGTCGATATCAAAGGGAAATGGCCGGATGTTTTAAAATCAATTAAACCTTATAATCACTCATTAGAAATGTTACTTAGAAAATGTCACGTCGAGAGTTTCGATGGCGAAACCTTATCGCTTATCGTCTATTACAAACTGCATAAAGACCTTTTAATGCATCCGAAGAATTTTAAAGTTATCCAAGAATGTTTGCAGACGGCCTTAGGAAATGGTATAAAGTTGGAGCTTAAACTGGCAGAGAGAAAACAGATAGCAGACGCGGATGAAAGTGAAGATTTGATAGAGGCAGCGCAGGAAATATTTAAATAATTAAACCCGCCTTCATTAAAATTTCGGCGGGCGAGGGAGGCATATGTTTAATCCTTTAAAAAGTCTGGGCGATCTCAAGGCGATGCGCGATCAGGCGATGGCGATCCAAAAGCAACTCGCCGGCGAGTTGATAGAGGTGGTTAAAAATAATATTAAGATTGTCATAACCGGTGATCAAAAAGTGCAAAGCATTAAAAGAGCTGAACAGGAAGATCCCCAAATGGTAGAGGCGGTTAATGAAGCCATTAAAAAATCCCAGGAAGTTGCGGCTAAAAAGCTATCAGAAATGAGCGGAGGGTTAGGCGGGCTTTTAGGCCAGGGCGGTAGCTGATTTATGCCGTACAAAGCTTTAATCTTAGATGTCGATGGTACACTAATTGGTGACGACCGAACTATTTCCAAAGGAGTAAAAAAAGCCATTGCGAAAGTTAGAGACCGAGTATTTGTGAGTTTGTGTTCCGGAAGAGTGTACGGAAGTATCCGAAAATACGTCGAAGAACTAAATCTTACTTCTTTTCAAATTTGCGACGGCGGCGGAGAAATCTATAGTCCGGCAGCCCAAAAACCCATTTATCAAAAAATTATCAAGACGAAAATTGCTTGGCAAATCATTTCTGATCTTAAAAAAAATAACATTCATTTCTTAGCCAGCTGTCTTAGCAAGTACCATTTGGATAAAGCCTATACAGCGCCAGAAATGATTGAGAAATACAAATTTTTTATTCCGGAACTGCCGGATTTAAACAAGGTCAAAGACCCCCAGTTTACCAAAATTACGGTTTTAGGCGTAAACTCGAGAAACTCTAAAAAAATCGAAAAAATGCTAAGACCTTACAGCGAGAGCGTCCACTACATCATCTCGGCTCATCACATTACCCAATCGACGGGGCTTCATGCTTTGGATATCACGGAAAAATCAGCGACAAAATTAACCGCCCTGGAAGCCTATGTTAAATTAACCGGTATTAATCTTTCGGAAACGATTGTGGTCGGCGATGGTTACAATGATTTTCCGCTTCTAATGGCCGGTGGACTTAAAATCGCCATGGGAAATGCCGTACCTGATTTAAAAAAGATTGCCGACTTTGTCGCTCCGTCAGTCGACGAAGACGGGGTCGCAATGGTCATTGAAAAGTTTCTGCTGTCGTAGTAAATTGTATAAATCAAATCTCAAAACTTTTTATTGTTCGAGCGAAGCGAGAACTTCTCAAATATTTTCAAGTAGACTTCTCACTCCGTCCCGCCTAGCGGGACTGCGTTCGAAGAATAATATCTTATTACTTTTTACTTTTGAGCATTTATGATATTAGTTGCCGGTTCGGTTTCTTTTGATCACATTATGGATTTTCCGGGAAAATTTTCCGAGCATATTTTGCCGGAAAAAATTCATCTCATTAACCTTTCTTTTGAAGTTGATACTCTAAAAAAGGAAAGAGGCGGAACGGGCGCTAATATCTGTTATTCACTTGCCCTTTTTGGAGAAAAGCCAAAACTTCTAGCAACCGTTGGCGAGGATTTTGCCAAGTACCGCTATCATTTGGAAAAGTACGGAGTGGATACCAGCTTAACGAAAGCGGTTCCGTACGAATTTACTTCTTCATTTTATGTCATTACCGACAAAGACGACAACCAAATCGGCGGTTTCTATCAAGGAGCAATGAAACACGCCGCCGAACTTTCCGTAAAAGAGGCAAAACCTAATAAAAATGATTATGTTGTAATTGCGCCGACAGAAGTAACAGCTATGGTTAAATACGCCAAAGAATGTAATGAGGTTGGTGTTAAATACATGTTTGACCCAGGGATGCAACTCCCTAGATTTACTGATAAAGAATTATGGGAGGGAGTAAAAGGAGCAGATATTTTAATCGGCAACGATTACGAAATTTCCGTCATCAGAAAAAGATTAAGTAAAGAAAATGGTGATTTACTAAGAGACGTTGGGATTTTAATCACGACGATGGGTGGCAAAGGTAGCGTCATCGAAAGGCATGTCGATAGTGAAAAGCACGAATTTTTAGAAATTCCTTCGGCTAAAGAAAAAGAAATAATCGATCCGACTGGAGCCGGAGACGCTTTTAGGGCGGGATTTCTGGTCGGATATTTAAATAAAAAAGATTTAGTAACAAGTGGTAAAATGGGAAATCTCTGTGCGACGTATTGTATTGAAAAGTATGGTACCACTAACCATGAGTTTACTCGCGCCGAATTTAAAAAAAGATATAAAGAGAATTTTGTGGAAGAACTAGCCATATGAAATACGACGTCAACGACATCTCGCTAGCACCAAAAGGCAAACTGAAAATTGAGTGGGCGGCAAAAAACATGCCAGTTTTGCTTTTAATCAGAAAACGTTTTGCCAAAGAAAAGCCGCTCAAGGGGATAACCATTGGAACGTGTCTTCATATTACCTCAGAGACGGCAAATTTATTAATAGCGCTAAAAGCTGGCGGAGCAGAAGTTGTAGATTGCGCTTCCAATCCCTTATCAACCCAAGATGATGTCGCGGCGTCGTTGGTAAAAGACTACGGCATTTCCACTTTTGCTAAAAAATGGGAGGATAAAAAAACTTACTATCGCCACTTGAACTTAGTATTGGATTTTAAACCCCAGATAACTATGGATGACGGTGCAGATTTAGTAGGACTTTTGCACACGGAAGGAAAGAACATGTTATCTAATATTGTCGGTTCGAGCGAGGAAACTACAACTGGGGTAATTAGACTTAGAGCAATGGAAAAAGATAAAGCTTTAAAAATACCGGTAATGGCCGTAAATGATAGTGAAACCAAACATTTTTTTGATAATCATTATGGCACCGGGCAATCGACTATCGATGGTATCTTGCGGGCGACAAACGTTTTGCTAGCCGGGAAGAAATTTGTGGTGTGCGGTTATGGATTCTGCGGTCGAGGCGTAGCTAGCAGAGCTAGAGGAATGGGTTGTGACGTTATTGTTTGTGAAGTCGAACCGGTCCGGGCATTAGAGGCCCACTTAGATGGATATCGGGTAATGACGATTAAGGAAGCAAGTAATATCGGCGATATTTTTGTCACCGTGACTGGCGATAAAAGTGTTATTGATATTGATCACATAAAAAGCATGAAGGATGGGGTGATGCTTGCCAATTCGGGACATTTTAATGTCGAAATTGCCATTGAGAAATTAGAAAAAGAAGCTGTTAATAAAAGGCAAATAAGAGATTTTGTGACGGAATACAGCTTAAAAAATAAAAAAATATATGTTTTGGGAGAGGGAAGGCTAATTAATTTGACGGCGGCCGAAGGCCACCCGGCAGAGGTAATGGACATGAGTTTTGCCAATCAGGCCCTGGCGGCGGAGTATTTAGTCAAAAACAAAGGCAAACTCGAGGCCAAAGTCTATCGCATTCCCGAGAATTTGGATAAAGAAATTGCGAGGCTTAAATTGGAGTCGCTTGGAGTAAAAATAGACGTTCTAACCCCAGAGCAGAAAAAATACCTTTCAAGTTGGGAAGAGGGAACCTAGTTTTTATCCCGTGGGTAAAGACTCTGGAGCAGAAATTTGTGGTTTACTCAAGATCCCAAGTAGTGATATAGCCTGAGTAGATGTTATAGAAAGAGATGAATCGTATCCTTTAAAAGAACGTGAATCTCTGCGTATTATTTCCCCATCTTTTTCATCGACTCTATACACAACCTTTCCTGTAAAGTTATTGTCTTTTTTTTCAATAGTAATTGCTTTTACCGAGCAAAGTGGATGGTTCCAACCTAAGATTACAGTGCCAAAACCTGAAGTTGTAAAGTTGTCTAATTTTAGCTCCAGAGCTACCGGTTTTTTGAGATTTGGAGTAACAGTTAATTCAGCTTCAGTACTTTGTAACGCCTGCCACCTTTCACGATCTGGCAAATTCGGAAGGCGAATAATCTTAACCAGTCTACCTGTTAAGTTTGCGGTTAAATCATCTGAGACAGTACTTTTGTCTCCGCCCATTTTTACTAAAGTATCAAAAATTTTTGCAAGTTCTTCTTGAGATGCTTCAATGGGAGGAGTAATCTCGGTTTCTTCGGTAGGATTTTCAAATGAATTAATACCAGGAAGCCCTTCATCTCCTAATTTTTCATAAACTTCGGCTAATAATGCCAAAAAGTCTTGATCTGTAGGTATTGCGTATTTTTTGCCAATCTCGTTACCGGCATACCTATACCTCTCTCAAATCAAATTCCCCACTACTATAAGTCGTGATGTGATATGCTGAATATGTGGTTGATTCTGTCCAAATCACCAGTGAGGAACGGGAACTAATTTTAAGTCATTACCGGAAAGCGCGTACCCAACTTAT
>JACPZF010000045.1 GCA_016195615.1 Candidatus Gottesmanbacteria bacterium
GGAACGGCTTAATTCCTGGCTTAAAAGCTTTTGGAGGATTAGATTAAGAAGAGACTATCATTCTGCCATGTTCAAGGCTTTCGTCTATTTGGCACTTATTATTGTCTTAATAAGAAATTAGGAGTTTTGAAATGACCTTTATCTGTTACTTTTCATGAAGATTTATTTATCAAAGATTTTTATATGTATGATTCGCAAACATTTGATCATGAAGTATCATTTTTGGCATTTAAAGAAAAAATTCTCAGAGCCGGTGTTGGTCTTTATAATGGTTATGACAGCGATTACGACCCGCTCGCCGTCGGTGATGTGGTACTTGGATGGAAAGTTGTTGACGGTTATGTTCCCAATAACCCAGCCGCTGATATTAATGAAGATGGACAATTTGCCGCTTGGTCTTTGGCCAGGAAAGTTATCAAGCGAGTGATCAATCCCGAAATTCCCGGAAAAGCAGATTTAAAAATAAAGCAAAAAGTGATTGATTTGGTATTTGAAGATTTGATATTGAAGCTTTTTTAAATTTTTTACTTCCTCTTCCCCGTCGTAATTATTGCGTCGTATTTGCCGCTCTCGGCAGAGTTGGTCGCGGAAACGCTTGTATAAAGATCGCTAAGAAGCGTTGTTAAATCAATCTTCAGCGCTACAGGAAAGGTGCTAAAGTACGTAACTTCGGTCTTGGCGTCGGCTGAAGTCGAAGCGGCGTTACCCGTATCAATGGTCGCAAATCCCGCACTTGTTAATTTTCCTTTTAAGAAAGAGGCTTCACCGGTTACGCCGGTACCGTTTAGCACTTCGATTTTAACTTTCTGTTTGGGCGAAAGCGTTGGCGTGGTTTCTTTACCCGGAGTGATGCTTACCGAAGGCGTTGCCGTAGGCGTTGAAGTTGGCGGCAGAGTTACTTGTTCGGTCGGTGTCGGCGTTGGCGTCACCAGCTCTTTTTTACTGCCCTTTACTTTCCAAAAAATCAGCCCGCCAATAAGCAGAAGCAGTACCACCACGACAGCAATAATAACGTTGGCGTTGACTTCGTAAACGTCATCAGATTTCGAACCTTCTAAATTGATATTAGGAATTGCTGGCGGATCTTCCATTGGTTCTGACATAATTGCCCCTTACTATAATATAGAAAATAAAAAATTGCAAGCATTTAATGCGTTTACCATTTTCCAAAATTCCCCACTAAAATATTATAATCAAAAATATCCACCGCTGGTAAATAATACTCATAGCAGAGTAGAGGCTGGTGTGAAATTGATTTCTACTCCATGTATGTGTTTTGTGCCTTGTTCGTTTTTTGTTACCACCATGGCTTTTTTCAAATGTTCTTTGCTGCAATAGTAAAGCAAATTATTCAAGTCACTCGGACGAATCTGGTTTTGGTATTTGACTTCTATCGGTAGTTTAGTTTCCGGTGTGGAATAGATAAAGTCTACTTCTTTGATCTGCCGCTTGCGCCAAAAATGAATTTCTCCCTCGTTTTTTCTTAAAAGATAATTGTAAACGAATGTTTCAATCATGGCACCGGCATTGTGTTGCCAGAGATCGGACTGTAAACCTTGGACGGTTTTGAGGACTAACGCATTGACAGACGTTGCATAGACTTTTCTCTGCCGGACGCTTCTGGTACGAAAACCAATACCGAGATTAAAATTTTGGGATACTACATAGGTTTTTTCTAAAAGGTGCAGGTATTCACGGACGGTATTTTGGGCTAGATGTAAATCATGGGCTAGGTTTTGGATTTCTACCATTTGTCCGGAGTGAGTAATAAGGACATTGAGCAGATTAACGATGTCGTTCCCATAGACTCTTTTCAGCCTCGGTAAATCGTGTTCAACTACTTTTTTGATGATAAAGTCATTGACATATTCCTTCTTTTCCGCCCAATCCGGTAATTTTTCCAGATACGGGAATTCTCCCCACGAAAGATAGTGCAGAAAGTATTCCGGCGTGTTTGGTTTATCGTTTATGCGCAAATATTCTCCATATCCCATGGGCCGAAGCACTAATTCTTGGATTCTTCCGGCCAGGGTCTCATGAGCCGTTGATGCGATAAATAAACTGGCTGACCCGCTGATAGTGAACTTCAGCTGGGCGTAGTGGTCAACATAGTGTTTCAGTACGCTGTTCCAGCGGTCCACGTATTGGATTTCATCGAAAAAAAGATAGCTTTTTTCCTTTGGACACTTTTTCAACTGATACTCAATGATTGCCCGAAGCGATGCTCCTTTGTCTTTCTCAGGCAGTTCCTCGAAGGAAAAATACAAAAGCGTAGTCGGATTCTGGCCCGCCCGCAACAGATGATCTACGACTTGCAGGACGAGAGTGGATTTTCCTACGCGTCGTAATCCCACCAGGCTCGTAATCAGTTCCCGATGTATAACGCGTTCTATCAGCGTTTCAAAAATGTTCCGGTGGGTTTTTTTTGGATCGATCGCTTTGGCTTGGGAATCAACCCACCAGGGATTTTGTTTCACAAGATCATTTATGATTAAATTATTCATACTTTTGATTTTAAGTGTACATTTACACTTAAAAGTGTATCAAAATTGACGACAAATGTCAATTAGTCGTCTTTCCAAAATTCCCCACCAGAATATTGTAGTCAAAAATATCCACTTTGCCATTTTTATCAAGATCACCAGTTTTAAATGTTGATTGTATAGGTAAATCTACCAGCTTAATTCCCTCTTTTTCGCTTTGCATAACTATCTTATTGGTTTTTTGATCTACGACAACAGGATAAAGTAAACCCAGCGGAGCGGAAGTTTTTTGCTCTTCGCGAAAAAAAGGCGTCAGATAGGGAATGACGCCTTGATAAGTAATGATTGTTTTTAAAGACCTATCGGTTTCCTGCCATTTTAAAAGAGATGTCGTCCACTCGGGAAAATAACCGTTAGCGGGCGAAACAACCATTTCGTCAATGCCATCATCATTTAAATCATTAATATCCCAAAGAAATTTATTTTCGATAATTAATTCATCTGCTGTGCTTCCACTTTTCGAGATATGTAAAACCCAGTGCCCGTCGACATAAACAGTGTAAGCCGCTCGTGATGGCTGACCGCCTCCTGTTTTTAAAAAGAAACTATTGGGGTAAACGACGCGGTTTTGATACTTATTGCCGTCATTGTTGTCATGAGCAAAGGAGAAAAAACGATCGTCGAGTTTTTCCGACATCCAATCGTAAATCGTAACGTGGCGTTCGATTTGTCCCCAATGGTCATTCTCTATTTTTCCGTTTATTTTGTCAGAAAACACGCTATAAGCAGATGTACCGGCAATCAGCACTAAATTTTGAGGATCGTTTGGATCAGTTGTCACAAGGCCATAATTTCTACCAACCAAATCACTTCTTCCTCCGCTCATAAATCGAAGATCGGAAATGAGTTGGGAGGGTCCGTAAGATCCGATTTTATACTGCACAACCCTGCCGGAGGTGAAAAATACCAGACGAAATTCATTATTGTTTTTAAGAATCAAACCGTTGGCAATATGTCTCTTAGCAATATATCCTTTTGATACTGGATAATTATCGTATTCTGGTGCAGATGGATAGTAAAAATAATCGCTGGCAAAATTACCCTCTTGGCTATTAGTAAAATTAAAAGTTTTTATCCAACCTTTAGTCGCGTATAAAGGAACGAGTCCAAATGTCTTTGTGTAATTACCAAAAAGTACTGAAAGATGCGTCCACTGGGGAGTCGGATATATTGTACTTCCAAAATCCCAGCAGAGATCTCTTAAGGGCTCAGTGACTTTAATTATTTTCCCGTCTTTTCCGCTGACAAAAAAAAGGGATGTAGTATTCAGGACAAATACTCCGCAAGTCTCATCAGTAGGTTTGGCATCAACTAGACCCAGGTCGGGCCACCCGTCGCCGTCAAAATCAAAGCCGCCGAAAAAACCGGCGTACACCGAATAATCTAGCGGTGTGATATCCCCAATATTTTTTTCCCAGATTAATTCTTCATCTGAATCAAGCGTTCTAATTATCTTGCCTTCTTTGAAAAAAGACACATTTTTAACCGAAGACCGCGGATCGGAAACTGGATAAAGAGGCAGGATTTGCCCTGATTTAGTAATTAGAACTTTATTGGAAGCGAAAATAGACACTTTATGCGTTACGTTAAAAAGAAAAAATACCAGTGAAATGGCGATTAATAAGCGGCAGAAAAATTTCATATTAAGTCTTAACACTTTTGACTTTAGTTCCGCTCTCCGTATCTTCCACCACATATCCCTTATTTTCGATTTTTATTCTTACCTCATCACTTTTTGCCCACTCTTTTTGCGCTCTTAAGTCTTCTCGCTTTTTGACTAAAATCATTATTTCTTGCGGTATGGTCTTTTCTTTATGTATTTTTTCACCCAACCCTAAACCAAAAACTTTATCAAACTCTAAAATCATATTTAATTTATCGCTATTAGTAACCTTGCTATCATCAACCATTTCCCAAGTAACGGCTAGTGCTTCCGGAATATTTAAGTCGGTATTAATTGCCGTTATAAATCTGTTTTGGTAGTCGTTTTTACTCATCTTTTTCTTTTTTTCGAATTTAGAGTTTAGAGTTTCGAGTTTGTAATTGGCGATCTTTTGTTTTAATCTCCCTAGTGCTCTCTTTGCCCCAGTGATAGACTTCCAGGTAAAATTCATGGTAGACCTATAGTGGGTGTTTAAATACAGATACCTTAGGTCTAATAGATCAAAACCCCTATTTTCTATATCATCTTTGGTGTAAAAATTACCTAGCGATTTGCTCATTTTCTGGCCGCTTACCAAAAGATGGGCAAAATGTACCCAATACTTGGCAAAGGGTTTTCCCGTTGCAACTTCACTTTGGGCTATTTCATTGGTGTGATGAACCGGAATGTGATCAACGCCGCCGCTATGAACATCAATGGTTCGACTACGCTCACCATGAAAATTATTATTTTCAAACGTATTGCCCAGGTATTTCAAACTCATAGCGCTGCACTCAATATGCCAACCCGGAAATCCTTTTCCCCACGGGCTATCCCATTCCATTTGACGGTGAGAGTCGGCTTCACTAAACTTCCATAGCGCGAAATCAGTCGGATGTTTTTTACCAGCTACAACTTCAATTCTAGCGCCGGCTTTCAATCCCTTAGTATCCAACCTTGCCAGTTTGCCGTAGTCACGAAGCCGACTGGTATCAAAATAGACGCCATCTCCTATCCTATAGGTATACCCTTTAAGCTCTAGCGCTCTGATTAGATCAATCATTTCTTTGATATGATCTGTTGCCCGGCTGATCACATTCGCCGGTTTAATATTTAATTTTTTCAGGCTATCGAAAAAATCTTCGGTATAGAATTTAGCAATTTCCCAAACGCTTTTGCCTTCTCTTCTGGCGCCTTTTTCCATCTTGTCTTCACCCGTATCCTCGTTGCTTGTTAAATGACCAACGTCAGTAATGTTCATCACTTGAAAAACGTCATAACCGTTTAAAGATAGAACGCGTTTAAGAATATCGGTATTGGTATAAGTTCGAAGATTCCCAATATGCTGAAAGTCATAAACTGTTGGTCCGCAGGAATACATGCCAACGCGTGGAGGTTTTATCGGATTAAATGGTTCGATTTTTCTAGTTAATGTATTGTACAGTTTAAGCATTTTTTTTAATTTTGACTTGTACTTTTGACATTTGACTTTTGAATTGTTTTATCCGCTTACTCCCCTATGTCTTTCCCCACTACCGCGGTTTTTAAGTTTTAACATTTCCAATAAATCAGGCAGTTTATTTTTTTTCTTGTCTTCTTCCTGGTTTTTAATCTTATCCATACTAAATCCCGGCTTGCCGGAAACGTATTTGGGCAGTTCTTGCTCTGAAGTCTTTGGGGTTTGCATCATCGCGGCTAAATTTTGACGAATCTCGGCCAGTTGGGGTTTTTTATTCTGGTCGTCGTTTTGCCTCATCTGGGAAATCATTTTCTGCTGCCGTTGGGCCTGCCACTTCTCGTCTGGCATCTGCCCATTTTGGGCCTGCCCGGCAACCTGCTTGGCCCCAGTTTCTAAAATATCAAAAGGGGTCTTTACCGCTTGTTGAACAGTTTTACCGACAGTTTGGGAAAGCCCTTCAAAAACATCGCCGATGACATTATCTGGCATATAGTTAATTCGTTAATTAAGACTAAGAAAGTTGAGGGTTGCTGCTTTCTTATGTAATTTTAATTCGACCGGCCAGCCCGTTCCCATGGTACGGAAAAATTTCCGGCTGTCCAAATGGCCAAAATTGGCATACCATAAAACAGGGATATCGTCTGCTGAGATTCTGCTCAGCATTTTCCTTATGTCGCTTTTAGAGAAATCTCTCCCACCCAGATGTTTAAAATTAACAATCGCGGCCTTCACGCTGGAATAAGAGGTCATTGTGGAAAGAAACCTTCTGACGTTTTCATCAGACTCTTCGGTTTCTTCGACGGCTAAAATCACATCGCCTAGTTTCGTCAAAAGATTATAGTCGCTGGCAAAACAATCATGCATCGTCATCAAATTCCCCGCAACTAGTACGCCTTGCATTTTTTTCTCCTTAGATTTTTGGATTATTTGCAAAGTCTCAATTTTCGAAAAGGGTTTGGCCGAAAAAATAGCTTTATAAATGCTTTCTTTGGTTTCGGCGGTTCTTTTGTGCAAAAAGGTTAAATTAGGCGCGTAAAAACTGGCCAGTTTATAGTAAATCAAAGGAACCTCGAGTGTCGTCGCGTCGGAAAAACCAATCATCGAAATTCTTTTTTTGGCAATAAGTTTTAAAAGCCTGTCAAAATTGTGATAGTGAAAAAGCCGGTTGGCGTCAAATCCGCCTTTAACGCTGTAAAACCCATCGATACCATTTTGAGCCAAAAGCACCATTTCGGAAATAACCGTTTCGGGCGAAGAAGAAGCCCTATTTTCCACCTGATCGGTGATATGTTTAGCAACAACGACTTTAAGTCCCCAATCTTCAAGCAGAGCGATTGATTTTCTAATATCTCTCATATCCGCCCTGGTTACACGATCCGAAAAGGCCACAGCGGCAATGGTACAGCCTTTTTTGAGAATTTTAGGCCGCCTGATAGTCTTTTGTATAACTTTAAGCCATTTGGTAGCTTTCTTATCCATATTTTTATACTTTTGACTTTTGCATTTTGAATTTTGACTTTTTATCCCATCCATCCCAGTTTTAACTTAACCTCCTCGCTCATCTTAGCCGGGTCCCAAGGAGGATCAAAGGTGAGATGAACCTTAACTTCACTTACGCCTTTTATGGTTTTTACTGCCTCGGATACCAACTGATCAAAAACAAAACTCAAAGGACAGCCAGGACTGGTAAGAGTCATTTTAACTTTAACCATACTACTTCCTACAATTTCAATACCATAAACCAAACCAAGATCCACAATATTGACCTGGAGTTCGGGATCGATGACGGTTTTTAGTTTGCTTAATACTTGGGCCTTACTGAGCATTTATTAAAAATTAGAAATTAAAAATTTGTCTCTAATACTCTCTTCTTCCTTCTAAGGCTTTGCCCAAAGTCAATTCGTCCGCATACTCCAAATCAGCGCCTACTGGCAATCCGTGGGCAATTCTGGTTATTTTAACATGATGGCTATCTTGCTGTCGAATCGCCTTAGCCAGATACATCGCTGTAGCTTCACCCTCCATGGTTAAACTCGTGGCTAAAATGATTTCGTTAATATCGTCGTTTTTGGCCCTATTTAAAAGCTCCTCAATGTGGATTTCATCCGGGCCGATATTGTTTAAAGGCGAAATCGCTCCGTGTAAAACGTGATAACGGCCTTTATATTTATTGGCCTTTTCCAAAGCGACAATATCTAATGGTTGTTCGACGACGCAAATAGTCTCCTTGTCCCGCCCCCCATCAGCGCAAATACTGCAGGGCTCGGTTTCTGAGACGTTTAAGCAGATCGAGCAGGTTACGGTTTTAAGTTTAAGATTTTTTACCGCCTCAGAAAATTCGTCTAGTTCGCTTTGCGGAACGTGTAAAAGATAATAGGTTAAACGCGCCGCGCTCTTAGGCCCGATGCCCGGCAATTTTTCAAATGACGTGATTAGGTTCCTGATTGCTTTAGGAAGAACCATAAGTAAAATTTAAACGCGTACTAAATTATACGAAATTAAGAAGATTCCTGGCAATGAGGGGAGCAATACTAATGATTTCGAGCTTTTCGAAGCGTTTATTTTCTGCTACTAAAACCGAGTCGGTGACAAAAATCTTCTCTACCGCTGAATTTTGCCAAAAATTTTTCTCTAGGTGAGAAAAAACGCCGTGCGTAGCCATCAGATTGGCTCGAAAAGCGCCTTGGCTCAGGCAACACGAGGCGGCCATAAGCATCGTTGATCCGGTCGAAATCATATCGTCGTAAATTATTACTTCCTTATTCTTAACATCTCCGATAAGTTGACACTCTTTGACAGTATCTGTTTGGTCAAGCGGTCGGGTTTTCTCCACGGTGGCTGAATTTACTTCCAAGGCCGAAGCTAGATTTTCCGCCGCTTTTTGCCTCCCCCGATCAGGAGCGACAATAATTAAATCATCACCGCCAAAATCATCGCGATGCTCGTCGATATATTTAGAAAAAGTCTCCACGGCGCTAAGATGAAGGGTTGGAATTTTAAAATAATTTAAGGCTTCTTCCTCGTGTAAATCCAAAAGCATCACCTCGTTAAAACCGGCAGTTTTGAGAAAATTCGCCACCAACTTGACGGCTATCGTTTCGCCTTCACGATGCGCCCGATGCTGTCTGGCATAGGCTAGATAGGGAATTACAGCGGTTATTTTTTTAGCCTTTTTTCTCTTTCCAATCTCCGCAAATTGGCAAAGCTCCATAAGATTAGAATCTCCCGGCTGGGATAAGGATTGCACCACTACCATATGCTCATCTTTAACATCGTCGAGAAGCCGCACCCTCACTTCACCGTCGGCAAAACGCACTATTTCCGAAGACGCCAAGCTGATTTTTAATTCCTCGGCGATTTTTTCTGCCAGCGGTTGATTGGAGGTGCCGGAAAATAATAGCATATGTTTGCTAGCGGGTGACAGCGCGAGTGTTGTCCAAGTTTTCGCCTTTGGCGAACAACTTCTGGCAAGACGAGCGCTGGCAGGACCCGCAATGACACCTATTAGTCTATCTCTTTTTACTTGCTTTTTCTAGGCTATAAAATCGCACCCACTTTTTAAACTGGTTTCCGCGATCGGCATAGTCTTTGAAAACGCCAAAACTGGGCGAAGCATTTGACAATAAACAGATTTTTCCCACACTAGTATGACGATAACTAAACTTAATCGCCTCTCCCATTTTGGCGGTAAATAGATGTCGATACTTCTTTTTGGCACCAGGATCAATTTTAAGAATCTCCTGCCAGATTTTTTCACCGGTAGTGGGAAATAAAATTAAATTTCTAACATGGCTTTTAAGAACCGCTTCTGCCACCGGGCTGAAATCAATCCCGCGATCAAACCCGCCGCAAATGAGGGTTTCTACTCTATCACCTAGGCCCCAAAGAGCATTTGCCGCTGCTTCGGGAATGGTCGAAAGCGAATCGTTGTAAAAGGTAATTCCTTTATAAGTACCAACCTTTTCCAAGCGGTGCGGCAATGGTTTAAAATTAGCAACAGCTTTTTTTACAACTGCCAGGTTGATATCTAAAATTTCTGCCGCCTTGGTCGCGGCCAAAATATTAAGGCGGTTATGATCGCCTTCGAGTTTGGTTTTCCCATCTATCTTTTTCGCCATATCTTTATTAAAAGGAATTTTTCTCGCCAGGGATCCTGCGGCAATTTTTTTTACCGCATCGTCATCGTTGTTATAAATTAAAAAATCTTTTGGAGTCTTATATTTGGTGATATTAGTTTTGGCTTCGATGTAGCTAGCTAAGTTAGTATAAAAATCCAGATGCTCAGGATAAATATTTAAAATCACCGCAATCCAAGGGCTTTTAGTTAGGGTCGAAAGCTGGTGGCTCGAAATCTCAAAAACACAAATTACATCAGGCTCAACCTTATCCAAAAAATCCAGACACGGGGCGCCAATATTTCCTAGGAGCTTGGTTTTTTTGCCGCTTTCTTTGAGCACGGCATAAATTAAACTCGAAGTCGTACTTTTTCCTTTCGTTCCGGTAACACCGATAATCTCTCCCGGAAAGTTATCAAAAAAAATAGCGGTTTGGGTCGTTAATTTGGTTTGAATTTCCGAGGGCAGGAGCTTATTGGGAATACCGGCGCTTTTTATGATAAGGTCAAAATCTCCGGCAATATTTTTCAACTCGCTGAAATCTTTCTGGCCTAAAAAAAGTATTAAATTTAGATCTTTTTTAATCAACTTTTGGGCTTTTTGGTCCAAATCGCCGAGGTTTTTTTGATCAAAAACGCCGATTTTTTTGACGGGAAAATGTCGCCGCAGAAAATTCAAAGACGAGACACCCTCTCTGGCAAAACCTACAAGAAGTATTCTTTTATTTATTAGGTCTTCAACAAATTTCATATAGTTGTGTCATTGCGAGGAACGTAGTGACGAAGCAATCTGCTTTATTTTGAGATTGCCACGACCTCGCTTCGCGAGGTCTCGCAATGACAATTATGTATATTCTTTTAATATTGACGTGTATCTTTCCGGCAAATTATGGTTTATATCCCAAGAGTTTAAAATACTCTTAGTTCGTTCTTCCCAGTTTTTTTCTTTGGTCATTACCTTGTCTCGGAAAAGTTTTAAAAGAGGGTAGGCATTTGGAGCAGGTGTTTTTTTAAAAGAAAGATAACAGGCAATTTTTGTCTCCTCCACTGTACCAACGCACTCAAATGGCTTCTTTTTACCTAGCCCTAACATCTCGAAAGCGATGGGGAGTAAATTTTCCTCGCTAAAAAGATTTTTACCAAAGATGGCTATCAGCTTTTTTTCTTCGACAAACGGATACAAACCGATAAAGCTGGCTAAACATTTCGGACACTTACCACACCAGTTTTGGCCGCTATTACAGCTTAAAAAAACGTGGAAATATTTTTCCAGACCGCTAAAGATTTTCATAATTTGCAGTTCGTATAAAGGTCTTAAGAAACTGAAATAATTAACTCTAGAAAGATAACGCTTGTTATAATCGCGAAATTTATTTTCAAATGCTAAAGTTTTTGAATACTGGTGATTTATTTCGTATCCCTCATATTCCACATTCCCCTCATTAGCACTCCTCTCGTTGGCAAAAACGACCTCGTCAAACCCAAAAAGATAGGCCAGGAAAACTCCCAAAAACGAAAGATAAGCCGTAAACGGCGTGTGGCCGTTTAAAAATCCTTCTTTATTAAGCTGCAAAAGCAGCGGGTCGATCCTTCTTTCTACCTGATATCCCTGATCGATTCCCGACAGCCGAATAATCTCTATTGCCGCCGGATTTTTTTGGGCGTTTAAGACAAAAGCAGCCGTTTTCTTTACGTCATTCTGGCTTACCCAGAATCTATTACTTAGCAATTCAAGCGTTACTGCCGAATCCTTGCCGCCGCCAACGGGGATGAGGGTTTTTTTGTACCAAGAAGGGTGACGGCGCGAGCCTTGTCCGAGTTTTTTTTGACTTTTTTCAAAAAAAACTCCTGGCAAGACGAGCGCCGGCAGGACCCGTCTTGGTACACTGGTAAGTGCTACAAAATTTTTTTCCCTAAAATCAATCCCGTTCTCATAAAAATATTGCCCCATGCCATTTAAAAGTAAGTCTTGCCACCAAGCTAGCTGGTACGTGTCTAGATATCCGGTATTTACTATTATCTTTGGCGAGCAAAAAGCTTTCCAATAGGAAAAAATCTCCACTAGGCCGAGATGAAAGATGAAATTATCGATGATGGCTTTGGGTATATTTTTTATTTTCGAGGACGCACCTAGTAGGCGAAGTTGGGGATGGAATTGATATTTGTCGTTACCCATCAGCCAATCAATTACCACATCATTACCTTGTATTTGCCAATTGTAACTTTCGTAAGAAAAAACGGGGTATTTCTGCCGCAACCTAGAAACATCCATAAGAGAGCTCTATTGTAGCATCAATATTCTTCGGAGTAAAACGAAAATCAATTATAGTAGCTGTAATCTTTTGTTGCCTTTATCAAATAGCCAGACGGGTTACCCAATTCTTTAAGTCTTTTAAGGACTGTTTGTAAGCTTTTTCCGTGAGCAATAACTTTTTTTTGGTCAGAAGACAAAGAAATCCACCCGCTGGTGTATTTTTTAATTAATTTCGAGACATTAACTTGTTTCATAATAGCTCTATATTAATTCTATGAAGTTTTTATGTCAATTGTCTGGGTAACTTTACTTTCTACGCAGCTCTTTGAGGCTTATAATAAAGCATATTTTACACCTTCGCGAACGTGAGTAAAACCTGTTATAAATTTGCTAAACTCATAGTATTTTTGTATAATCGTATGTCTTATGGCTCCAGAATCAATAAAACAAATTGAAACAACGCCAGAGGAGACCCAATTCTTGTCGGATCTTGAAAAATTACTGGCTATGTATATACCTTTCGCAAATCAAACAGGTCAGATTTGATAGGGGTAAGTTTGACTCATAATAATCCTTCTAAAGGTACCTGTTAGATCTTTAAGTGTTTGAAATTGGATATTAGCAATTTGATCTTTACC
>JACPZF010000042.1 GCA_016195615.1 Candidatus Gottesmanbacteria bacterium
AAAGCTCTAAAAGTTTATATTTTTAAAATCTTTAGCCTAAAAGTTCCATGACTTCTTCTTTGGTTATAGTATCTAAGACTCGAGATTTCCTTCTTCTAAATCTTGTTTGTACTGCTTGCCTCGAAGTTCCTTGCCTCCTGCCAATTTCTTCCCACGAGATTTGTTCGCTAAATCTTTGTATTAGTAACTGAATATCAAAAGCACTTAAACCAGCTCGAATTAAGGCGCCATAAACCCCTTGTTGACGTTCGTTAACAAAAATTTCCATGTTGGAATCATCCGCTTGAATGTCTGAATCGGATGCACGCCTAGAATCATAATTAGTTTCCTCGCTTTGAGCCATGTCAGCAAGAGAAACGGTTTTTAGCATTTTAAAACGGTCTTGAAGTTCGGCAAGGCGTTTTGGGGAAATACCTAAAGCTTCTG
Organism: Candidatus Gottesmanbacteria bacterium; assembly: GCA_016195615.1. GTDB lineage: Bacteria > Patescibacteriota > Microgenomatia > JACPZF01 > JACPZF01 > JACPZF01. The sequence continues at coordinate 427 of JACPZF010000042.1, forward strand.
ATAATTCATTGGGATTGGGCTCACGGCCGAATTCCTGATTAAATTTTCCTTGGATGCGGACAATTTGGTTTTTTATTTCCTGGTCATGTACGGGTATTCTAATGCCATGACCAGTATTTTCTATCGCTCTGGTTACAGCTTGCCTAATCCACCAGGCGGCATAGGTGCCAAGCTTTTCCCTTCTTCCTGGCTGATATAAATCAATCCCCCTCATCAGTCCGATTACTCCTTCATCAAACAATTCCGTAAGCTCTAAGCCTCTTCTTTGATACTTATTGGCAATCGAAAAAACCAGTCGCGAATTTGCTTCGATTAAAAGGGTATTGGCTCTTTTGCCTTCTTTAAGCCAAAGCAAAAGGTTTCGAGCTTTTCCTGGTTTAACAAAATCTAAATTTTGAAAGAGCAAGAAAGTCGTTTCCGGTTTTGGCGAGAATTTATTTTTGAGCAAAACGCCCTCTGTTTTTATTTCAATCTGTAAACCGAATTTTTCAAAATAAAGCTTAACTAAGCGTGATTTTCGATACATTTTTATTAATTCCCGAACAATCCGTTGGTCTTTAATCGGTTCTCTCCAACAAGTTTCCCTTCTAAATCTAGCGATAGGGTTGCTTATGGCCAAATCGGCAAACGCGTTTACCTCTCTTATATGAGTAGGAGCAGGAGGCCTTTTTTGGTACAAAGAAACTATTGCTGCGCTATATTTTGGTTCCTCGTCCGACAGTTGAGAAATAGTTGATTTGAGGTCTGCTTTTGTGGTTAGAACCCTATCGCGGTTTCCCCTTGCAGTTACTAAAAGATAATGCAGTATGATATCTTGGCGTCCATTAGAGGAATAGGTTAATATTGGCCAACCAGGGCCAAAAGTGCGGTTTAAGGCTGAACCGGCCGTCATTGTCGTTATTTCATTTTGATTCAGATGTCCAAAAACTTGTCTTCTCCAAAGAATGAGTTTTTGCATACCAAGAGTAAGCTTACCGTCGCCACCTCGGCCTGGTTCTTTATATCCGCCTGGTCCCCTTCTTTCTCCTGTACACATTTCAAAAGAATCTAAAATTTGAGCTATTTCATGGTATAGGTGCGAGTTTGGACGGTTTGCCTGATTAGGTATTGGATGTAAATTGCAAAATTCAGTCACAGATACTCGACCATGGAGACCGTTATTATGTTGTAAAAATTTGCTGACTGCATGATTTCTGCTATCTGGTTCATTTGCTAATCGCTCAAGGCTACTGACTACTCTTTGGTATTGAGGAGAAGGATTTAGACTTAATTCTGTATTTTTTGCTCCTCCGGAAGAAAAAAAGTTTTCTCTAGACATAACCTATAATGTTACAGTAAATAGAGTTTTTTAGCAAGAAGGATGTTTAGTTATAGCCGCTTTAAATCTGAGAGAATATTTGCTAGAATAAATTTTAACATGCGGGCGTAGTTCAGCGGTAGAATGTCTCCTTGCCAAGGAGAAGGTCGGCGGTTCGAGTCCGCTCGCCCGCTCAAAAGCCGGGATGGCAGAGGTGGTCAACGCGCGTGTCTGAAAAACACGTTATCCAGGTTCGACTCCTGGTCCCGGCACAAACTAGGAATAGAAGCAAACATTTCTTCCATTTTGGGCTTCAATTCAAGCTCTTTTTCAGGTTCCACCATTTCTCCGATTATCGGCGTTTCTTCTTTCATCCTTTTTAAAATCAAAATGTATTTTGGACTGTCAAAATCTAACATTCTGTTCTGTATAGTTAGGTTCAACCCTAAACCCATGAAAATATCGCGTTTAACTTTAGCGTCTCCGTTTGCAAACTTTTCCCGTGCCCTCGTGGCAAACGTAAATGCCTTATTTGTCTCTTCGTTGGCCTGCAACATTCTGTTATCAATGTTTATTAACTGTTTTTCTATGCCTTTAAGCTCAATTTCCAGTGTTTGTTTCTGGATTTTATAATCACCATCGCTCAAGAGACTGCCGTCGCTGTTTGCGGGAGAAATTTTTAGTTTAAGGAGATTGTCTAACTTCATCCGGCATTCGTCGTGGGCCCGCTTAATGGCTTCAATCGTGTCTTCCCGGAAATTCCGCTCACTATCATTCATCTTCTTGATTTGGCGGATTGCCCAATCCATAAACATGGGTGATATTTCGGTTTGAGATAGTTTTTCGTCAATCTGCTTTTCCAACCTGTCCACTCTTACGCTTTTCTCTAAACAATGAGGATTTTTCTTCCTGCCGCATCGGTAATAAATGTAATGAAGAATGGTTGGATTTTTCATTTCGGAAATGTAGGTCTGACAACCAGGACACCTATCCTTTTTGTTCTTCTCTGATTGCGCGAATTTTAATTTACAACCCGAACAAATAATTTGCCATTTCTCCTCGGCCACTATGCCAGATCCACAACTTTTACATCTCACAAGCGAAGAAAAAGCGTAATCATGATGTTTTAGTTTATAAGGGCTTCTATGACCTAACTTTAATTGAATTTCATTAAATAATTCTTCTGTTATCGCCTTTTCATGCTTTGCATCGTACCAGTTGGCGCTATGCTTTGGATATTCAAATCTTCCGCAATAAAAAGGATTGGTTAATATTTCATAAATTCCGCTTAGAGTAAGGGGTTTACCACCCATTCTCTTCTTTTGTGGCGTTAAATAATGCCATTCGTCATTGGCAAGCCGGAGAATTTCCGTTGCAGGAATGCCATCGTGAAATAAGTTAAAGATTTTAATAATAAATTGGATGCGGGTTTTATCTAAATAAATTCTTCTTAAACCGCTTTCTGTATTTCTGTCGTTTAAATAACCTTGCGGCACGACGCCTGGCCGCCAACCATCACGACATTTTTTCTCTAAACCTCGTACAACGACAATACTTTTATCATCGCTGTCTTTTTTGGAAATGCTAAACTCAAGCGAAAGCATGAATTTGTCTTCCGGCGTGTTGTGGTAAATACGGGAAGGAGTACGAATTTCAACAAGCTTTCCTTCATCCATTAGGTAAATTATCCGCCCACCATCTGACATATTTCTTGCTAACCGGTTTGGGTGCCAAACAATAATTGCGTTCGCTTCTCCTTTTTCTATCCGGTCAAGCATTGAGTTAAATATCTCACGTCCTGGTTTGTGGGCGGATTTTGCTTCTTGGAGAATTTCCACAAGGTTAAGGCTATGTTTTGATTTAATCCCTTCAATTACGTACACCTGGTCGGGCAGAGAGGCAGCTTGACGCTCCTTACTGTCTTCAGAGCTTCTTCTGGCATAACCTAGATATTTGATTGTTACGTCACTGTTCATACAATTTAAATGGCCGCCCTGGCGTGTCCAAAACCTCACGGTTATTTGGACACATAAATATTATTATTTACTTTCATTTTGTTGTCAAATCTAGTGTTTGGTAAATTATCTCCATAGACAGCTTTTACCATTCGAATAAGCCTTGTTCCGTATTCTACTGCCTGTTCGTTAGTAAGGTTAATTCCATACTGGTTAAAATATAATCTCTTAAATTCTTCAATTGCTTCTGTATTTAACACCATATCCGCCTTCTTTTTTATTCAGCTTTTGCACCAAATATTTTTTCTGCCGCAGTTACAATGTCAGTTATGCCATCTTTTTTTACGGGATCGTCTGTTATACCTTTGGGTTGTTCAAACCTTCCATTCTCGTTATTTTCAGTCTTGTTTGACAATGGCGACGACATAGTGGGGTACAATCGTAATTGCCTCTTATTTCCGGAATCTGGTTCTTCATAGACGAGCCCGGCATCAGTAAGGAGCGGAATGATCTCGCGACGAAACTGGTATTCTGGAAGAGTTCTTTTGTAAATCTTACGGTAGAAACTAAAAACTTCAGTCCGCGTTACTCCTTTTTGAACTTCTTTTGTATTACCGTAGTGATCTGTTTCTTCAGTAAGCGCTTTATGAAAGAGTGGCAATAACACCCGGTCGTAAATCTCGTAAACAAAGGGAGGTAGGTTTAGTTGTTGAGCTTCAGAAACTGGCGCCCACAGATCAACCGCCAGGTTGGTGTGTTGATCCTTAGCCTCTATGTCGTCGGCCTCCCCTGACCAAAAGCTGTCCGGTGCAATGTCCGCGATGTAAAGCAATGAGATTCCCTTTGCCAAAGAAGCAACACGGACTATGTCGCGGGCGTGCCGCCCTTGGTAGTCTCCATTCGGAATTGTTTCTAAAAAACGTTCTAAAAGTAAATTCGGATTTGGTATATTTATATTCCGTACTCTACTTTGTCGGATAAGGGCAATATGCTCCATGAGTTTGTTGCGCTCCTGATCCATTTGAAGTTCTTTTTGATACTCGCTAGGATTAGATACTCTCTTTATCGCCTGGAGAACAGCGGCTTTATTCTTCTCCGCCGATGATGTTTCAGGTGACAATAATAAGAAGCGGGTCGCTTCCTGTTCGTTCAGGTCTAATTTGGCGCTGCAAAAGACAACGACCGGGAATCCTAGTATCTTTATTGTTTTTGTTCGCAGTCCAAACCTTTGGGTTTTATCTGTAATCTTTATCAAGATCTCTTTATCGTCGTGCGATAGCAGGGGACGAAGCTTTTCAAGTAATAAAAAATGGGGTTGATCTAAAAAGATGTAAATCTTTCGGCTCATGTCTATTATCAGTTCTTTTGTTTTTTCATCGAATTTTGAATAATCATGCCAAAACGCAGTAGGACTTACTGATCCAAGTTGGATTATCGATTCTTTAGGAAAAAGCGAGGCGATTTCCTTTGCTATGTAGGTTTTGCCTGATGATGACGGGGCATTAAACAGAACATTTAGCTGATCCGACTCGGTGAAGGCGCTTAGAAAAGAGAAGAACGTAATAAGTGAAGTTTCCCGATCGTTTTTGATGGTTCTAGACAGTACATTTTCCAATAGCGTAAACCACTGTACCCCCCTATTCTGTCGCAATAGTCGTCGGGATTCTAAAATATCTTCTTTAGATTGTTCTGATAGGTAATTTTTATCTTCAATATCTGCGACTGATTTTTGTTCTGCATTGAGAATTGACTCCTCAAGCGTATCTGCGCTGCCGTTCTGTTTTAGTTTTTCTAACCATGCACGTTTACGATCCGATGGTAAGGTTTTGAGGTAGTCTAGTTGTTTATCGGTTAGTACCATTTTCTTTCCCTCCATCCGTCCCCGTAGGCACAAAAATATATCCTCTGCCTTCGCAACCCTGGCAGGTTTTTGCCCCGTATTTTAAAGTTCCAAACCCATGACAAACCGGGCATTCCTGCGCGTAATATTTTGGTATTACTTTTTCTATTACAACCTTGGTTTGGGAATTATTTTCCATACCATGCATCCCTTTTTCCCACAAAAAAACTCACCTAAAGTAGTTGATACTTTTCGGTGAGCTACAGAAATTAGTCTATACTAAAATCCTTGGCCCGCTCAATTAGGCTTGAGATTCAAAACTCAGAGGCCTAATGGCGTTTACCCTAACGTGTTAAAGTTACAGCCAGAAAATAAATTTTGATTGATAATTGAGCGTGATTTCTCAAGAGCACTAACTCAACTTACAACCTTCTATAAAAGTACAATTTCAACATAAACAATATTTTCTGTTTTGTCAAGTTTTTTGGAATTAGGCTAAGTGGGAAAGAATACGTCGTTATTTTGCCTCCATACTCTCTTATTTATATCAAAAATACCCTCTTTTATGCTACATTTTATACATAAAGGTCATTTCAAAACTAGTTTTGTTGAAAGTATAGCACTTTGACAACTAAAATGGACAGTACACCGAGAAAGGAGTACTGCCCATGTATGATATTAACAAACTGGTGCCA
>JACPZF010000044.1 GCA_016195615.1 Candidatus Gottesmanbacteria bacterium
CAATACCGAGCGTAAACACCAATCGCTTGGTAAAAAAACACCGGAGTCGGTGTACTTTAACAAAAATTAACAGAGAAAGGAGGTGATAAAATCTATCTTGAAATCGTCGTTTAGTGGTCTTGACAAGGGGTACACTTTAGTATTAAAATAGCTTATCTGGTTCGTCTTCGGTTTTACCGATTTCTAAAAGTTTGCTTCTTAATTCGTAAAGCGTGAATTGGGACAGGTCGACTTCTTTTCTTTTGGCTTCAATGAGACCAAGAATATATTGTTTGGCCATTATCGCCTGTTTCGACAAGTTTTTCCAGCTTTTTCTCTTCCCGGACTTGGTCGTTTAAGGCAACTGTTTCGCTCTGGGTCATAAAAGTTTGGTTTTGGCCTAAGAGGAATTTACCACACTTACTAAATATTGAAAAGGAGTAAAATAGCGCCATCTTTTGTTAACTTTTTCTTAATCTTTCTTGACAAATAAAAGAAGTTATCATAAGGTAGACGACTGATGGTACTTCTTTTTGCCGTTTTGTCTTTTCTCTCAACTTTTGTGGGGGGATTAATCGGTCTTAAATACAAAGACCGGCTGCATCTTATTTTGGGCTTTACCGCCGGCGTTTTGTTGGGAGTTGTGGCTTTTGATATTTTACCGGAAATTATCGCTTTGCTTAATGAAACTTCCACCGAAGTGATTTGGCCCATGATCGCTCTGGTCGTGGGTTTTTTGGTTTTTCATATTTTAGAAAAGTCTCTTCTTATTCATCACGCCCAAGAGGAAAACTATGGCAAACACAAACACCCGAGCGTGGGAATTTTTTCAGCCCTAGCTCTCATCGGGCATTCTTTTTTAGATGGGGTAGGGATCGGACTTGCTTTTCAGATCTCCGAAAATGTCGGGATTTTGGTTGCTCTAGCCGTTATTGCCCATGATTTTTCCGACGGCTTAAACACGGTCTCTCTTGTTTTGCTGCATAAAAACCAAGAGCGTCGGGCGTTGTATTTTCTCATCCTTGATGCCTGCGCTCCCATATTTGGTGCCTTGTCGACGCGCCTTTTTGTTTTGAACCAAAGCGCGTCTTTACTCTATCTGGGGTTTTTTGGGGGATTTCTGCTTTATATCTGTGCTTCTGATATTTTGCCGGAGGCCCATAGCGAAAAATCATCGTATAAAACGATTTTCCTCACTATTTGCGGCATCGCTTTAATTTTTTTGGTCACGAGACTGGTTTGACTTCTTTTTTAAATTCCCGGTAAAGTTTTTGGATTTTAGGATCGATCACGGCTTGGCAATAGGGTTGATAGGAATTTCTGTCAAAATAGTTCTGGTGATAATTTTCAGCAGGATAAAAATTGGTAAAAGGCACGATTTCCGTAACCACGGGGCTTTTATAAGCTCCGGATTTTTCTAGGGACTTTTTAGAATCAAGAGCTTTTTTCTTTTGCTCCTCATCGTGATAAAAAATTGCCGAGCGATACTGAGTTCCATAATCCGCGCCTTGTTGATTGAGAGTCGTAGGGTCGTGTAAGTGCCAAAAAACTTCCAGAAGTTTTTTAAAAGAGATAATCTTGGGGTCAAACTCTATTTGCACAGCTTCAGCGTGGCCCGTTTTTCCGCTGCACACGTCTTGGTAAGTTGGTGTGTTTTGCCAACCGCCGGCAAAGCCTGGCATAACGGAAACAACGCCTTTTAGTCTTTTAAAAATCGCCTCCGTACACCAAAAGCAACCTCCAGCGATTGTGGCGAGAGAAGAGGTTTTTGACATTTGCGTTAAATTATAATTATTATAAGTATTATATCGAGTCTGACTAGATTATAACGGTTATAATTATTGCTAACGAGAAGGAGGTGATATAAATGAACGAAAAAATGAAATCGTGTTTTACGCCTCATGTTTTAATGCACAGTTTGTTTGGCCTAGGACTTGGTATCGTACTTGTTTCCCTAGTTCCGTCTTTAAATAATCTTTGGATAGGAGTGGTTTTAGTCGTGGTGGGGCTGGGTTTGGATATGATGCGGAAGTAGGTTTATTAAAGTAGTTTGAAAGTAAAAAGCATCTCGTCAAAGATGCTTTTAAACTCTTGGTTTTTATCCTCAGGAATGCCACGAATTTGGAAGATATAATCAAAATTATTAATGGTAAAAACGGCAAATCCTCCATATCCTTCTTTAATAAATTTATTTGCCCAATAATAGGTGGCGTTGCCGGCCGGGTAAGTAACTTTAATAAGTTTAAAAAGAGGTTGTCCGTGCCCACCAGCCCCTAAATCCACTCTAAAATCAGGATTAATTTTACCCGGAGGGTAAAGATGCCAGCCATCAAGCTGCCAATCCGCAGGATACTTAATGGTAAAAGTTTTTGCTTTATCATTGGCATAGAGGGGATCGCCTTGATAAGTTTTCCAATTACTGGTTTCTCTAGCATAATTATCCCAGTTTCCTTTTTGGGGCGGGGCACTGTCAATTGGTAATGCCGGATAGGTAGGAGTAAAAGTATTATTGCCAAGCCTAGCGGGAGATGCCGAAGTAATTAAAGAATAAAAATAATAACCAGTAGCAGCCAAGATAATTATTATTATTAAAACTACAAACTTATTTAGTGATCTCATAACCTACTATTAACATCGTTATAAGTTATAGTCAAGATTTAAAGACTGGTTTTATTAAAGTTATAGACCTTGTCCAAATCTGGTTCGTTTTGCAGCTTCTTTCTAATCGTTTTGGCTTTTTCTTCCTCGCTCATTTTTTGATACAAATCCAAAAGCGCATAATAGCTAAAATAAAATTGGGGATCGACGGCTAAAGCCTGAAAATAGTATTTTTCTGCTTCTTGGTAACGACCCCAATTCATATATAAAGTCCCCAAATTATGATAGGTCATGGGGTAAACGTAAGGAAAAGTTAGTAGTTTTTCATATTCTTTAAGGGCTAAATCTAAGCGGCCATTTTCTTGATAAGCCATCGCTAGATTATGGCGCATCGTTATATGCCAGGGTGCTTGTTTAAGAGATCTGGTATAAAAAGTTACCGCGTCGCGCCAATCAAAAGTACGGATGATGGTTCTTCCGATAAGAAGTAAAAAAAGAATGCTTAAGAAAAGGGAGAAAAGGGCTTTGGAGTTAAAGTTTTCTAACTTAGAAAAAAGACGGGTAATAAGAAAGCTAATTAAAAGAAAGAAAGCCAAAGATGGCAGATAAAGAAAACGTTCGGCAATGGTGTTATTGATTGGTATTACTCCCGAAACAGGAAAGATAGTGATAAAAAACCACAAGAGGCAAAAAAGAAATAATTTATTTTTCCTTCTTTTTTCAAAAGCATAAAAGCTAATCAGACTAACAACCATCACAAAAATAATTACTGCCGGATTTAAAAAAGATTTAATAATGGGTACAACTCTCGCATTATTTAGTTCTAGAGGAAAAAACAACATTCCTAGATAATCAAAAAATGCGCGGCAAAAGGTGTAAAGCCTAATAATAAGATTTTGACTATACTCCGTGGCAACGGGATAAAAACTGTAGCCGTGATAAAAAGTTAGGGTTGATAGACGCAGTAAAAAATACAGCCCCAAAGTTAAGAAAAAGGGTAAAAGCCATCTCCAAAAATTCTGCACACGAAAGGTTTTAGTATTTTTTAAATATAAAATGACGATTAAAATAAACGGTAAAGTAACCGCTGTTTCCTTAGATAAAAGTGCTAAAACAAATCCCAAAAGAGAACCTAAATACCAAAAAGTTTTAAGAGAAACCTTAGTTTCTAGACTTTTAATAAAAAAAATAAGGCTGGTAAGATAAAAAAAAGTGTAAAGAAGATCGGTTCGGCCGGAAGCGTAAGCGACGGCCTCGCTTTGCACCGGATGGACAATAAAAAAAACTGCTGTTAAAAAAGCTAACAGTCTATTTTTAAAGACGATCTTTACTAAAAGGAAAACCCAAATACCATTTAGAGCATGAAGAATAATACTCGTAAGATGAAAACCAAAAGGTTTCCCTTTCCAAAGAAAATAATCTATGGCAAAGGTGGTGAGAAGAATAGGCCGGTACATGTTGCTAAATTTTCCTGATCCAGCGGTTTGGTTTTGCGTAAAATACTTTGGCAAGAAATGTAAGTTTTGAATGTAAGCGTTTTTATAAATCAAATCCTCGTCGTCATAAAATAATTTATTGGACAAAATATTAAAGTAACTAAAAAAAGTTATTAAAACCAAAAGAAGACAAAGAAAGCGCTTGGAAGCAAACATTGTAATCAGAAAATAAAGACGATATTATAAATAATATGAATATTATAGTTCTCTACGCAACTAATTCCGGAGGAACCTTCATGGCCGCTCAGACCGTAGCGGACGTCTTGAAAAAAGCGGGCAATCAAGTTGATTTGAAAAACGTCAACGAAGCCGACCAAAACGGTTTAGCAAAATATGATTTGGTGGCAATTGGCTCTCCGAGCTACGATTATAACGGCAAGGAAGGACAACCGCACGAGGAGATGGTGAACTTTTTAAACAAGTTAGCAAAGGAAACAATAGAAAACAAGAAATTCGCTGTTTTTGGTTTAGGCGATTCTTCCTACATTGAATTTTGCGGCGCGGTAAAAGAAATCGAAAAGAAAATTACCGAGCTAGGCGGAAAATTAGTAACCGACTCTTTAAAGATCGATGGTTTCTTTTTTCAACAGGATCAAAACACGCAAAAAATTAACGAGTGGGCCAAAAATTTAACCCCAAATTTGGAAAAAAATCTCTAAAAAATATGATTTACCAATTAAAGATTAAATATCTCTTGCTGGTAATTTTAGCAGGGCTAATCGTAGCAGTAAAAATTGGACATACCAATGCTAGTAAGATAA
>JACPZF010000010.1 GCA_016195615.1 Candidatus Gottesmanbacteria bacterium
AAAGGCATAGATTTAATAGCCACCGGAGACTGGACGCATCCGCTATGGCTTCGGGAGTTAAAGGCGAATTTAGAGGAAGACGGAGGTGGACTTCTTAATCTCAAATCCCAAATCCCAAATCCCAAATCTCAAAAAGAACCCAAATTTTTATTAAGCGGGGAAGTAAGCTGTATTTATAGCCAGGGAGGAAAAGTAAGAAGAATTCATACTTTAATCTTTGCTCCGGAGTTTGACATCGTCGATAAAATAAACGCGGAACTAACAAAGCGCGGTTGTAATTTGATGTCGGACGGAAGGCCGATTATTGGTTTAACCAGCATCCAGCTGGCCGAGGTTGTATTTTCCATTTCCGAGGACTGTTTATTAATACCGGCTCACGCCTGGACGCCGTGGTTTTCGCTTTTTGGTTCGATGAGCGGTTTTGACTCCATCGCTGAGGCGTTTGGTCCCTACGCCGATAAAATCTATGCGATCGAAACCGGGCTCTCGAGCGATCCAGCGATGAATTGGAGGATAACGGAACTAGAGAATAGAAGTATCGTCAGTTTTTCGGATGCACATTCCGGGCCTAAGTTAGGTAGGGAGGCAACCGTTTTCGTTACTGACGAAAACGAAATAACAAATGACCCGCCTGCTGGCGAGGCAGGCAAATTTCAAATTTCAAAGGAAATAACCTACGAAGATATAAAACTGGCGATTACGCAAAAGAGTCATAAATGGAAAATCGGCTACACCATCGAATTCTATCCCGAGGAAGGAAAGTACCATTATACTGGGCATCGTGCTTGTAACGTTCGCCAATCACCGGAAGAGACAAAACAATTAGGTAATATTTGTAATGTTTGCGGTAAGCCGCTAACCGTGGGAGTAATGCATCGCGTAGAGGAATTAGCAGGAAGAAGTGAGGAAGATTTAAAACTGTCTAAAAAAGAAATACCAGGAACCAACATCAAAGGAGTTTATTCAGATTATTTTCCTAAAAGAGCTCCTTATATTATGCTCGTTCCTTTACAAGAAATCCTCGCCGAGGCAATCGGCGGTTTGGTAACATCTGATAAAGTTCAAAATGAATACCTTAAGCTCGTCGAGGCCCTAGGCGGTGAGTTTGACGTGTTATTAACTAGCGACGTTTCCGAAATTGCCAAAATTTCCGGAGAGAAAGTAGCGGAGGGCATAGACAAAGTACGAAAAGGGGACATTGTCATTGATCCGGGGTATGACGGCGTGTTTGGGGTGGTAAAAATTTGGGGCAACGAGAAAGATAAAATTATCGACGAGGAGAAAAAACAGCTATCGCTGTTTTAAATAAACTCATGGTTACCTATAAAATAACAGCTGGTCTAGAGACTTATTTAAATGAGTGGAATAGATTAATCGAAAATAGCCATACGGCGACGGTTTTCCAAACCCCAGAGTATCTTTTATCTTGGCGCGAGTCCTTCGTTTCCCAAAAAGAAGTTTTGCTCATTAGTATTTTTGAGGATTTAGAAGTAATTGGTATAGCAGTATTTAGAAAACAGGCCGATAAGGCAACCCTGCTAGGAACCGACCGCATTGGTTTGGGCGGCGATTTAGTAACTGATTTTGGCGATATCATCGCCAAAGAAGGAAAAGAAAAAGAGATTTGGAAAGAAGTTCTTTTGGCCCTTGGGAAAAATGGAATTAAGGAGGTCGTTTTAGACTATATCAGACAAACGTCACCTAGTTTTACAGCGTTAACTAAATTGGGACACTCCCATGAGGAAATGCTTGACAACGCCATTCCCGACGTTTCGCCCTCTCTTGACCTGCCGAAAACTTTTAACGATTATTTAAATTTATTAGAAAGAAAAAATCGTCATGAATTACAGCGGAAATTAAGAAGATTGGAAAACACCGGGTATGATATTAGAGTATCAGCAAAAGCGACGGATATTACCGAATTTATTAGATTGCATAAGGCCTCGACGTTGACAAAAGACCGTTTTATGAATAGTGAAATGGTAAATTTTTTTACTAAGATTGCAAAAGGACTTTTTAGTAAAGGTTTTATCGATTTGGTGTTTATGGAAGTGGAAGGGAAGAGCGTCGCCTCAACACTGTCTTTTTTATGGAAGAGAGAATACTGGTTATATAATTCCGGTTTTGATCGAAACTACAAAGATCTCGCAGTTGGATTATTACTAAAAGGCTTAACCATTAAAAGGGCAATTGATCTGGGGTATAATAAATACAATTTTTTAAGAGGCAACGAGCGGTATAAATACGATTTGGGAGCAATAGACGAGAAGCTGTACAAGATAATAATTCAATTTTAAATTTCTAATTTCTAATTTATAATTAAAAATTATGGGAAAACGTCTTCTAGCAGTCTTCGCCCATCCGGACGATGAAAGCTTTGGCCCGGGCGGGACTTTGGCTAAATATGCCAAAGTAGGGGTAGAGATTCACGTGTTATGTGCTACGAAAGGGGAGGCTGGCGGAAGTACTGGAACCATTCGGGAAAAAGAGCTATTTGCGGCAAGCAGGGTACTAGGCGTCAAAAAAGTCGAGTTTCTAGATTTTATCGACGGCGAGTTATCAAATAATAAATATCATCAGGTTGCCGAAAAAATTCTCCGTAAAATTACTCAATTTAAACCGCACGTTATAATGACTTTTGAACCCCAGGGAGTTTCTGGCCATCTTGATCACGTGGCAATTTCTCTGATTACAACCTATGCTTTTTTGAGACAAAACGTTGCTAAAAAACTCTATTATTATTGCATCACCAAAGCGCGGTCGGCGAAAATGGCCGATTACTACATCTATTTTCCGCCGGGCTATGGTGTAGAAGAAATTACGACCACAATTGATATTTCCCCAGTTTGGGATACCAAAGTAAAAGCCATGAAAAAACACCAAAGTCAAATTCACGACGTCGAAAGAATCTTAATTAGATTTAAGGATTTTCCCAAGGAAGAAAATTTTCTGAAGTTTTCTTCTTTAGACAAGAAAGACTTTAAAAAAAGTAGTGGTTTTGAATTTTAAAGGTTGACAGTTTTTATTTTTTAGTGCTACGCTGGTTTTATAAACTATTTATGAGGAGGAATATATGATGGAAGTTAAGTCGGTTGCCCCAAAGTCGCTTTTTAAAGTAGGCTTCTTTTTTTACTTAGCAATGATGTTGGTTGTCGGCCTGGTAGGACTAGTATTCCTTGTCTTTAATCTAGCGACCAATTACTCTAGCGCAGCGCTCACGGGAGCATTAGGAGCCATTGCCGTTTATGTTGGCATGGCCTTGTTTTATGCCCTAGTGGCAGCTGTTTTTCTAGGAGTTTCCGGGGTACTTTACAATAAAATTGCCAAGAGATTTGGCGGCATAAAAGTAGAAACAGAAGAAATAAAGTAAAAGAGTATTAAATAAATAATAACGATTGGAGGTGAAAAATAATGCCAAGTGCCAAAAACGAGGTCGTCTCCAAATCCAATAAAAACATGATGGCTGCAGCAGCCTATCTTCTAGGTTTTGTCACGGGAGTAGTTTTACTTCTGGTGGAAAAAGAAGATAAGTTTGTTCGTTTTCATGCCATGCAATCAACCATCACTTTTGGTTTGCTATTTTTAGTGGGCTTAGTGCCGCTAGTGGGCTGGTTGGTCGGTGTGGTTTTAGCTCCTCTTAGCCTTATCCTCTGGTTGGTTTTAATGTGGAAAGCTTATCAGGGCGAGATGTTTAAATTACCAGTGATTGGTGATTTAGCTGAGAAACAACTAGAAAAACTTAAATAATTGGGAGAGTTGAGGGGGATGGGGAAGAACTGAAATACCACTTGAAGAGAGTGGTTTTTTTCGTGGCAAAAGACTAAGATAACAAAAAACAACCATAATAAGATGTTTAAAAATCGTCTCGATGCCGGATATCAATTAGCCGAAAAACTAATCTATCACAAAGACAAAAAAGATGTTTTGGTCTTAGGTCTAGCAAGAGGGGGCGTTGTCGTCGCCAAAGCAATAGCAAACAAACTTAAACTTTTCCTATCAGTGATTTGTGTTAAAAAACTAGGCGCGCCCGGCAATCCGGAGCTGGCAATTGGCGCCGTAAGTGAAGAAAAAACCGTAGTTTGGAATAAACAGTTAATAAAGACCCTAAGAGTGGATGAGGATTATAAGGAGAAAGTATTAAGTATCAAGTATCAGGAAGTAAGCAAACAACAGGAAAAATTTCGCCAGGGGAAAGAATTGAAACTTAAAAACAAAACAGTAATTTTAGTCGATGACGGCATTGCTACCGGCTTGACAATGGCCGCGGCCATAAAATTTTGCCGCCAAACTGCGGCAAAAATTATTCTCGCCGCAGCGGTTTGTGCCAAAGATTCTTTTCTTGAGCTAAGGCCGTTAGTAGATGAGTTTATTTGTTTAGAAGTAAAGGAGAATTTTTACGCGGTGGGAGAGTTTTACGAGGAGTTTGGACAAGTAAGTGATGAGGAAGTGGTAAAATTATTAAAGAATTAAAAATATGGATATTTTAGATTTCGCCAAACAGGCCGCAGAAGAAGGGGGAAAAGCTGCGCTTTCGTATTTTAATAAAGAACATACCTATCATCATAAAGGCCACCTTTCCAATTTTGCGACCGAAGGGGATTTGGCGAGTGAAAAAGTAATTTATGATATCGTCAGAAAAAATTTCCCTAGGGATAATTTTCTTTCGGAAGAAATGGGCCTCGTAGATAATAGTGGAGAATATACTTGGGTGGTTGATCCAATTGATGGAACCGTAGCTTTTTCCCGAAGATTGCCGCTTTGGGGAATTGCGATTTCGCTTTTTAAAGGAGACGAACCCATTTTAGGCGTAATCAATTTTCCGGTTTTTAAAGAAATGTATTGGTGTGAAAAAAATAAAGGGGCGTTTTTAAATAATAAAAAAATTAACGTAAATACAGTTTCTGACTTGCAAAAAAGTTTGGTCGCACTTGAGTATAGCTACGCTGATAATAGGCCCAAACAAAAATTCCCTTTTGACGCTTTTTTAAGAAATTTCCCCGGTATGGTTTCTTACTAGTAATGGGATTTTACATGAAAAGCTAAAAAATAGCTTAAAAGGGTATTTAGAGAAAACTTAACCAAGGTGGAACCTTAACATGAGGGCGTTAAGGTTCCACCTTAATAAAAATTATGAAAATAATCGTCGGACTTGGCAATCCAGGCAAGGAATACGAAAAAACCCGGCATAATGTGGGGTTTATGGTGCTTGACGAGTTAGTAAAAATTTATAAAGCGGGAAAGGATGTAAAGACTCTGAAACCGCAGACATTTATGAACGAATCGGGGAAGGCGGTAAAAAAAGAATTAAAGAATCAAAGAATTAAAGAATTAAAGAATTTGTGGGTAGTGCATGACGATTTAGATTTAGAATTGGGGCGAATAAAAATTCACGCGGGCGGATCGTCCGGCCATCATGGTATCGAATCAATTATTAAAAAAGTTGGGGCAAATGATTTTGTGAAGTTTCGGGTGGGAATAGGCAGGCCTAAACTCGACGACAAAGCTTGCTATTATCAAAATACTAAAGATTATTTACTGTCTCCATTTAAAAAAGACGAGTTAGCAGTAATAAATTCGGCTATCAAAAAGACTGCAAAGGCGGTAATAATGGCTTTAAAAGAAGGATTAGATAAAGCAATGAATGAATTTAACAGCTAATAAAAAAAGCGGGTCCTGCCGGTGCTCGTCTTGCCAGAAGTTGTTTTGGTAAACAAAAAACTTGGACAAGACTCGCATCGTCACCCGCTCAAAAATATGAGGAGAAAAAAACCAACTATTCCAACCAAAATGGCTCCGATTAAATCCATTCTGGCCAATTTTGACTTCGACCGCGATAAATACATTAGTAGAGAGTGGCAAAAGTTTGGCTATGATCTGGCCAAGGCATTATCTGATTTAAAAAATAAATCGCTTTACATCAAACTTGCCAAAACCACGCCGAGAGTGCTAGTTATGGAAGCCTTGGCTTTTGTCAAAAGCGCATCCAACGTGAGAAGTAAGGGGAGGCTTTTTATGTGGAAATTACAGGAATTAAAGAAAGAAAAAAAAATAGAGAGTTTGCTGAGGTCGCTTGTCAATTTTTCTGCGGCGTCAAAAACGACTCCTCGAAAAATTGTTCAAGCTCCCCGCAAACGTCAAAAGATGATCTTACGTGTTTATATTTTAATTTCCGGCCAAGTCACCGGCGTTGGTTTTCGCTATTTTATGGAGAGAAACGCCAAACTACTTGGCGTCGGCGGTTGGGTGAAAAATGCCGGCGACAACGTCGAAGCAGAATTTGAGGGAGAAGAAGAAAAGATCAAAAAAATGCTCGAGATTTGTCAAAAAGGCCCGCCGGCAGGGTGGGTGAGGGAGGTGAAGGTGATAAAGAAAGAACAAATTATGAAGATAGAAGAAGAATTCAAGATTGTTTTTTAAGATTAATCTCTTTGGCAATATCCCACAATTCTCGACGCAGTTCGTCGGCAAACTCAAGTCCTACTGATTCATTCCAACCCATGTAGCCAAATCCGACATTTTCTTTGGTAGAACTTTCTCTTAGAGTACTACCTTTAAGGGTATTCCATAAAAGTTGTTGAATGCCAGTTTTACCGCGAAAATAAAATACCTTCGTGCTGGAAGAGGGTACATCTTTAACGACAGAGAGTTTAGTGATTAAATCTGGTATGGTATTTTTCATGCGCTGAAGTTTGGTTTCCTCACTAATTAGGAGTAATCGTAGCTTATCAGGACTGGCCGCCTTAGCTTTTACAGATTTACCGTCGACAACCTCTTCTACCAATCCTTTGTTTTCTAACTCTTCCAAGATTCTATAAACGGTGGTTCTATTTAAATCAGTAAGTCGCGAAAGCTCAAGCGGACTAAGGACCCCGTTTTTTAGGAGAGTTAAATAAATCTGACTTTGTTTTTCTTCCAATCCCAATTCCTTCAATTTAGTGGTTTCCGTAAAAGTGTTCATCATATTGAACATCAATTATACAAGATTAAGGCCTTAATGTAAAGTAATAAAAAATAACGTTCGTATACTAAAACAAAGAAATCTATGAAAGTTTTTATTAGTAGACCCATACCAGATACCTACCACAACTTGCTTTACAAGCCAGGGTTTAAAGTTGATATTTACGAAAAAGATGAGATCTGTCCAAGAAAAGAGCTCTTAAAAAGAGTAAGGGGAGTAGACGGGGTGATTTCCCAATGGGAAGATTTCATTGACAGGGGTTTTTTCGAAGCCGCAGGCCCTCAGCTTAAAATCGTAGCAAACTATGCTACAGGTTTTGATAGAGTCGATGTTAGTGAGGCGAAGAAAAGAGGAATAATTATAACCAATACCGCTTTTCCTGCTTTCCATCATTCTGTGGCCGAGGGTGCCATTGCGCTTCTAATGGCTGTAGCTAAAAGAACGCCAAAACTTTATAACAATATTAAAGAGGGTAAGGCTGTAGAATTTTCACCAAACCGCGATTTAGGTATTGCCCTAATGGGCAAAACTACTGGCGTTGTCGGTCCTGGAAATATTGGAGGTAAATTGGCCAAGAAGATGCACGATGGTTTTGACAACAAAATTTTATATTTTAGCCGGACACACAAGAAAGACCTCGAAGAAAATATTGATGCCAAAAAAGTTAGCTTGAATAAGCTTTTTTCTAATTCTGATTTTATTTTTATTTCCATACCAGGAAACGAAAGTACTAAAGACTTGATTAGTAGAGAGCAATTAAGTCTGATGAAAAAAAACGCTATCTTAGTAAGCACTTCCGCACCTTCCGTTTTGGACGAGAAAGCCTTGGTAAAGGCTCTAAAAAACAAAAAAATTTACGGTGCAGCATTGGATATTTATTCCCCAAACGTAAAACCTCTTCCTGACGACAATCTAATTTTAACTGCGGCGACAGGTTGTTCCGACATGGATTCCATGCAAACCATGGCTAAACTTTGCGTTCAAAATACAGCCAATGTCTTAACCGGAAAAAATCCAATAACACCAGTAATGGGGTAAAAATTAAGTGGTATTAAGTTTTTTGGTTTTGTATAATAAGGCTTGCTATGTCAAGCCATGTCCAAAAACTTACCACCAGACAAAGAAGGGCTTTAAAATTCGAATACGATTTATCCACCGGACACGCCAAACAGTATCAGAATGAAATCCAGGAGGCAATTATCAAGAAAATTCCAGAACTATTTGTGCAAACTCAAATACTAACCCAAGCAGAAATCCAAGAAAAGTTTGCGGAAAAATTCTTTAACCTGGCAGGTCAAAAAAGTTATAAAAAATTAAAACCGCCCTTGTATCATTTTTCTTGCTCGATGTCGATTGAAGTCGTGGTAAATTATTTAAGAACAAAAAATAAGCAAGTAGGACTTATTCACCCCACCTTTGATAATATTGGCGATATCTTAAAAAGACATAACATCAATCTGTTCCCGATAGAAGAAGAATTTTTAACTAATATTGACAAACTTGCCCTGACTCTTCCTTCCACGGTGGACACCTTGTTTTTGGTCTGTCCAAATAACCCAACGGGCCAAGAACTAACCAGAGAACAATTTGCTAAAATTGTGGAACTTTGCCAAAAAAGACACCTGCTCCTTATTCTTGACTTCAGTTTTAGATTTTTAAGTGATTTTAAGGTATGGGATCAATATGAGTTATTGTTAAAATCCGGCATTGAATTTGTGGCCATTGAAGATACCGGGAAAACCTGGCCGACGATGGAGTTAAAAATTGGTATTTTGGCCGCACCAGAGCCGATTTATACTAGCTTAGAAGTGATTACTGATGATATGCTTCTTAATGTTTCGCCAGTTATCTTTTTGTTGCTGACAAAATATATCGAGGCCGAGAACAAGGAAGCTTTAAGCATCGAGAATGTTGTGAATAATAATCGAGAAATACTTCGGACAGCCCTACAATCAACCCCTTTAACGGTATTTAACGAAAGATCTAGGGTTTCCGTGGAATGGGTCAAACTTCCTGAAGGCTGGCAAAGTTCACACCTGAGCTGGTGGATGGAAGAAAGAGGGATCCATTTGTTGCCCGGATCACCGTTTTTCTGGAATGATTATCAAAAAGGAGAAGGATATATCAGGTTTGCTCTGGCGAGACCCCCTTCTTTATTTCAAAAGGCGATTTCCGAGCTACAACGTTTAATAAATGAATATCAACCCTTAACTAATAATAATGAATAGGGAATTAAAGAAAATAATAGAACAGTCTAAAGTGTACCCCTTGTCAAGACCACTAAACGACGATTTCAAGATAGATTTTATCACCTCCTTTCTCTGTTAATTTTTGTTAAAGTACACCGACTCCGGTGTTTTTTTACCAAGCGATTGGTGTTTACGCTCGGTATTG
>JACPZF010000050.1 GCA_016195615.1 Candidatus Gottesmanbacteria bacterium
GTCTATTGGTTGTATAAATCTGCCGTACTTGGTATAAACTCACTTCGTTCTTACCAAAAACTAAAAGCTCACCTACTTATCGATTGGTATAAAGAAGCCTCAAGTTTAAATCAGTGGGAGAAGGTTTACCATTTGGTGATCATTCCCGAATACCAAGAGCCATACACGGTTTTACGAGACACCCTGTTTAATCTAACCAAGCAAGATTTTCCCAAAGAAAGAATTATTATTGTTTTAGCTGCGGAAAAAAGAGACCCAAATGCTAAAACTAAGGCTGCTTCCTTAAAAAAAGAGTTTGCACCCAGTTTCGGCCACTTTTATGTTACTTTTCACCCTGATGCCATTGGTGAAGTAAAAGGGAAATCCTCCAACTTAGCCTATGCGGCCAAAGTGATAACGGCAAAAATTGAAGCTCTTGGTATCGATTTAAAATATACAACGGTTACCTCCTGTGATGCCGACGCGCTTTTACATCCCAGATATTTTTCCTACTTAACCTACGCTTTTTTAACAGATGAAGATAGAAAATATCATTTTTATCAATCGGCCATTATGTTTTATTCCAATATTTGGAAAATACCCCTTCCTGGTAGAGTCTTAAATACCATCGGCAGTATTTGGTCTTTGGCACAACTCGTCTTAGAAAAAAGATTAATCAATTTTTCCACTTATTCTTTAAGTCTGGAAACCGCCAAAGAAGTAAATTTTTGGGGCAGAAGCGTCATCCCCGAGGACTATCACATGTTTTTTAAAATCTATTTTAAATATGGAGAAAAAGTCTCGACGAAGCCGATATTTTTGCCCACCCTAGCTGACGCCGCGGAATCAACCTCGTTTTGGAAAACATTTGTCAATCAATACGAGCAAGTTAAAAGATGGGCCTGGGGGGTTTCTGATGACCCCTGGCTGATTAAAAATTTTCTCATGCATAAAGAAATTTCTCTTTGGGATAGGGCCAGCAAACTTTTTTATGTTTTAGTGGATAATCATCTTATTTGGCCGACCAATTGGTTTATTTTAATTCTTGGCAGCAACATTCCTGCTTTGATAAATCCTATTTTCAAAAGAAGCGTGCTTGGTAACTCTCTGCCGGTGGTGTCCTCGGTTATTTTAAGTTTATGTGCGTTATTTATGTTAATTGTCATCATTATCGATATCCGGCTTCGCCCGCCCAGACCGTCCCACTATCGCGGTTGGCGCGTCGCGATTTTATATTTGCAATGGTTTTCCCTCCCGATTGTCGGCTTTTTCCTTTCTTCGCTACCGGGCCTAGATGCCCACACGAGACTACTTCTTGGTAAAAGATTAGAATATCGGGTAACCGAGAAAATATGAAGCGTAAGGAATTAGTAATACCATTTATTTTCCTTTTGATTGTTTTAGCACTTAGGTTGCCATCAATATTTGAGCCGTACTGGTACGGTGACGAAGGTATCACGTTGACTGTAGGACAAGGCTTAAGTAGGGGCTTGGTGCTTTATAAGGATATTGCCGACAATAAGACCCCTCTTTTATATTTTTTAACCTCGTTTTTTAATTACTTACCGCTTCTGCGAGGAGTCTTGCTTATTTGGGTTTTATTTTCGACCACCATAATCTATGTTTTGGCAAAACTAATTTTAAATACTAAAGCAGCCATAATAGCTACTATTACCTATATTATCTTTACCTCGCTTCCAGTTCTGGAGGGCAATATCGCCAACGGCGAAATCTTTTTTCATCTGCCGAATATTCTGGCAATTCTTATCGCCTGGTATGGTTTTTTAAAACAAAAGCCAAAGTTTTATTTTTGGTCGGGATTATTTTTCGGATGGGGCTTTCTTTTTAAAGTACCAGCGGTTTTCGATTTTATAGCAGTGTTGTTTTTTCTGACTATTTATACCTTGCCGCGTTTTAAAGAGTTGGTTAAAAATATTGGCTTTTCGCTTTTAGGATTTGTAGTTCCTAACGCACTAGTTTTTGGTTATTTTCTCTGGCACCAAGCTGTTTTTGACTACATGGAGTACGGCTTCCGCTGGAATTTTAAGTATGCGTCATGGGGGAACGATTTGTTAATTCCTTACGGGCAAGTTCTGCTAAAAGGCATACCTATTTTGGCGATCTTTTTCTTCCTGTTTCTTCTACGTCGGCGACTTAAGCCCGTTCTTACTTTAATTATTCTCTGGCTGGTGATGTCGTTTTTAGGCAGCATTCTTAGCGCCAGGCATTACATCCATTATTTTTTGCAGGTTGTGCCAGCCCTGTCGCTTCTTATAGGTATGTTTTTTCAGCATAAGCAGCGCTTTTTTTACGGCTTAGTTCTTTTTTTGATTTTTCTTTCAGCATTTTCTCATACCTACTATTTAAGATATCCGATTCTTTATTATCAAAACTTCCTTGGCCGCGCCTTAGGACTTAAAGAGACCTCTTCTTATAATTCATTTTTTGATCCCCATGTCAACCGAACCTATAAAGTAGCCGATTTTTTGCGTCAGGAGAAAGAGGGCCCAATTTTTGTCTGGGGAGATGAGCCTTTAATCTATGCTCTTTCGCGACGCTCTCCGGTTGGCCGTTTTAGCGCGGCCTACAATATTTCCTGGCAAGAGTCGAGAAAGAAAGAAACCTTAGAGAAATTGCAAAAGACGCCGCCGGTTTTTATTTTTGTCGTCAAACCAGTTTTCTTCCCTTTTTCGGAATTAGATAGCCTGATTAGTAAAAACTACCAATTCGTAACCCAAATCGAAGACGTTTTTGTTTATGCCAAAAAGACCTAAATTTATTAAGGGTTTGGAGGTATACTAAACCTATGCGTTTATCTTTAGGGAAGTTATCGGAGACGAGAGAATTTTTAGTCAAAACCAAAAAGCCCCAACTATCGCTTTTTGCCGGTAGAGACAAGATTATTGCCATGGGTGTTCTGTCGTCTTTTCTCCTCATCCTAGTCCAAGGTCTTTTTCTACTCCTGGTGTATCGCTCCTTGCCAAGCGAGCTGCCATTATTCTATTCCCGGCCCTTGGGACAAGAGCAATTAGGTTCAAGATTTCTGCTCTGGATGCTTCCCGTACTGGCTTTAATTCTTTTTCTTCTTAATTTATTTATAGCCAAAAAGCTCTCCTCATTTATGACACTAGGGCGGATCCTTATTTTTACTGGTGTTTCAGTTACCCTACTTCTTCTTATCACCCAATTTAAGATAATTACCTCTTGACAAAAATTGGCACTCATGTTATCTTAGTGCTAATTAGGAACGCTAAATATGGTACAACTTAGTGATCGGGAGTCAGAGCTTCTGCAAGCAATTGTCGAAGAATATATTAACAGTGCGCAAGCGGTGGGGTCAGAAACGATCGAAAAGAAATATCCCAAACTCGGAGTTTCTCCGGCAACTATTCGTAATGAAATGGCCAAATTGACCAAGCTTGGTTATTTAAAACAACTTCATACTTCAGCAGGGCGCGTTCCTACCCCCGTTGGTCTAAGATTTTACATCAACCAGCTGATGAAGGAGCGCGAACTGTCGACGGCCGAAGAAGTCGCGGTTAAGGACAAAATCTGGGATTATCGGGATAAAATGGACAGTCTGCTTCGTGAAGCTACCCATACCTTAGCCGAGAAAACCGGGACGATGGCGGTTGCGGCCACTGATCAAAACGATATCTATTTTTCGGGAGCGGCCAATATTTTAGACATGCCGGAATTTTATGATATCGAGTTGACCAAATCTGTTCTTTCTCTTATCGACAAAGCGAGTATTTTACAAGACATTCTGCTTCGTCAAAACCAGGATGAAGATATCCAGGTAGTTTTTGGCGAAGATCTAAGCATTGAAGACATTAAGCCGTGCGGTTTTATTTTTGCTCGGTTCGAAACCGGCAGTAATCATGCCGGAGCGGTAGGAGTTATTGGACCGGCCAGACTTAACTATTCCTATATTATACCGACGGTAAGATACATAAACGGTCTCCTAAGTGAAATCGTCAATCAATGGTGATATCATAAAAAGTTATGGACGATTTAAAAAAACAACTGGCGGATTGCCAAAAACAAATCGACGATTTAACTATTAGTTGGAAACGAGCCTTGGCCGATTATCAAAATTTAGAAAAAAGAATTGCTCAAAACAGAGAAGAGTTAACAAAATATTCGACCCAGAAATTAATTAAGGAATTACTAAGCGTTTTAGACACTCTGGAAAAGGCAGACGAACATTTAAAAGATCAGGGTCTGGATTTAGCCGTTGGTAATTTTCAGACGATTTTAAAAGCTAACGGAGTAAAAAAAATTGAGGTGATGGGAAAAAAATTTGATCCAGAAATGATGGAATGTACAGAAGTGATACCAAGCGATAAAGACGATACGGCGCTGGAAGAGGTTAGACGAGGATACATGCTTTGGGATAAAGTTCTAAGACCGGTGCAAGTTAAGGTCGGCAAAAAGATTGTTGATGAAGGTAAGTAACTAAAGTTTAAAATTTAGGAGGATTATGTCAAAAATTATCGGCATTGATTTAGGAACAACTAACTCCTGTGTGGCGGTGATGGAGGGAGGATCTCCTAAGGTTATTTATAGCAAAGAGGGGAGAAACATTATTCCCTCTGTCGTTGATCCGATTTCACACATCGTTGGCGACGTAGCTAAAAGGCAGTTGGTTCTTAAACCAAAATCGACGATTTTTAGTATCAAAAGATTGATGGGACGAAAATTTAAAGACCCCTCAGTTCAATTTGACATGAAGTGGTTGCCCTATGCCATTAAAGAAGGGCGGGATGGCATGGCTGTGGTGGAAGCGGAAGGAAGAACATTTACGCCGCAAGAAATCTCTGCCATGATTTTACAAAAAATTAAAGCCGATGCGGAAAGTTATTTAGGCGGTAAAGTAGACAAAGCTGTAATTACCGTCCCGGCTTATTTTGACGATTCGCAAAGACAAGCGACCAAACAAGCCGGCCAAATTGCGGGCTTGGAAGTTTTAAGAATAATTAATGAACCAACAGCGGCCGCGCTAGCCTATGGTTTGGATAAAAAACAGGCGCATAAAATTGTAATTTATGATCTAGGCGGGGGAACTTTTGACGTATCGGTTTTGGAATTAGGCGAAGGGGTTTATGAAGTAAAAGCAACTAATGGCGATACGCATTTAGGCGGCGATGATTTTGATAAAAAGATTCTCGATTTCCTAGCAGAAGAGTTTAAAAAAGAAAATAATATCGATTTAAGAAAAGACCCGCAGGGTTTGCAGAGACTTCGTGATGCTGCCGAGAAAGCCAAAATTGAATTGTCGTCTTCAAGCGAATCAGAAATCAATCTACCCTTTATTACCCAAGGACCAAACGGCCCTTTACATCTAACGACGAAATTGACTCGTGCCAAGATGGAGCAGTTGGTTGATGATTTAATCCAAAAAACCATCGAACCGGTTAAAAAATGTTTAAGCGACGCCAAGATTTCGCCCTCAGATATTAATGAGGTCGTGTTAGTAGGTGGAATGACGAGAATGCCCAAAGTGGTTGAAACCGTGCAAAAGTTTTTTGGCAAAGAGCCTAATAAATCAGTTAATCCCGACGAAGTGGTAGCAGTTGGGGCTGCGGTTCAAGCGGGGGTGTTGGGCGGAGACGTTAAAGATGTTTTGCTTCTAGATGTTACACCGCTGACTTTGGGAATTGAAACGCTGGGACAAGTTTGTACGCCGCTAATTTCTAGAAATACCACCGTGCCAACTTCGAAGTCCCAAGTATTTTCTACCGCCGCCGATAATCAGACTTCGGTGGAAATAAATATTCTGCAAGGCGAACGCCCGATGTCTCCTGACAATAAATCGCTAGGTAGATTTATCCTAGATGGAATTCCGCCGGCGCCACGTGGGGTACCCCAGATCGAAGTTACTTTCGACATCGACGCTAACGGTATTTTAAACGTTACCGCTAAAGATAAAGCAACGGGTAAGGCCCAAACGATAAAAATTACTGGTTCTACGGGATTATCGAAAGAAGAGATTGAGAAGATGACCAAAGAGGCAGAACTGCACGCGTCCGAAGATAAGGCTAAAAAAGATAAGGTGGATACGAGAAATCAAGCTGACTCCTTACTTTTTACCGCGGAAAAAACCATAAAGGATTTGGGTGAAAAAGTAGCCCCTGAGGTTAAAAAGGAGATGGAAGAAAAGACAGCGGCGCTAAAAAGCATTCTCGATACGGGAACCAAAGAAGATTTGGAAGCAAAATCAAAAGATCTTTCGGAGGCTTTACAAAAAGTCGGCAGTGCGATGTATCAAGGACAGCCGGGTGGACAACCTGGGTCGCAAGCTGGACCCTCAGATCAAACACAGCAAGCTTCGGGGGCGGGTGATACTACAGCTAACGGCCAAACGGACGTCCCAAAAACAGATAAAGACGCCAAAGTAGAAGAAGGCGAAGTGGTGCAATAATACTATGGCGCAAAAAGGCGATTATTACGAGATTTTAGGAGTGGCCAAGACAGCCTCAGCGGAAGAAATTAAAGCAGGATATCGTAAACAAGCTTTGCAGTGGCACCCCGATAAACATGCTGGCGATAAAAAAGAAGCCGAGGAAAAATTTAAAGAGATAAATGAAGCCTACCAGGTGCTTTCCGATCCGCAAAAAAGGGTGGCTTACGATCAATACGGACACGCCGCTTTTGAGCAAGGAGGAATGGGCCAAGGGCCGTTTGGCGGATTCGGCGGCGGTCAAGGACAGACTTATCAGCAAGGGCCTTTTTCCTATACCTATTATACGAGCGGCGGCGGCAATCAAGGTTTTGATTTCGATTTAGGAGGATTTTCCGATCCCTTTGAAATCTTCGAACAATTTTTTGGTACGGCTTCACCCTTCGGAGGGAGATCGCGGGCACCACGAAGAAAAACCTATTCTTTAACAATCGATTTTATCGACGCGGTTAAGGGCGCGGAAAAAGAAGTAGTATTAGAAAATAAAAAAACCAAAATTAAAATTCCCGCTGGTGTCGACAGCGGTTCCCGAGTTCGCTTTGGTGATTTTGACATCATTATCGAAGTAGCTCGCAGTAAAAAATTCCAAAGGCAAGAAGACGACCTTTATAGTAATGAAACCATTTCTATTGCCCAAGCGGCGATGGGAGCGATTTTAGCAGTAGAAACCATTGATGGTTTTGAGCAAATCAAAATTCATGCGGGAACCCAACCAGATACGCTAATTCGCCTGCGAGGCAAGGGTGTACCTGGTGTCCGCGGTAACGGTCGAGGCGACTTATATGTTCGTCTCAAAGTCCACATTCCCGAAAAAATGACTTCCCGGCAAAAAGAATTGTTAAAGGAATTTGAAAAAGAATCGTCTAAAAAAAGCGGGTGGTTTTAAAACTATGTTTGTTAAAACATATCGATACCGAGTAAAAAAAGAAAACCTAGACAAGCTTATCAAAATAAATAAAGAAGCGGGTAAAATTTATAAAAAATACGGCGGCCAGGGCTATAAAACCTTGCTCAAAAAAGACGGTAGAACTATAGGTATTTTACTACTTGAATTTTATCAGAGTAAAAAACAATTCAATAAAATTATGAATTTGGTAAATAAAGATAAAAAAATAACTGATCTTTGGAAAAAATTTCTTCTCTTAGTCAACGAAAAAGAAATCAAAGAAGAAGAATTTGAACTAACTGACGATTAGAATTTCTATTTCCACTCCTTATGGAAGAACTTCTTCTTGTCAAGAAAAATGCCAAGAGGTTATCTTGTCACAAAACACTGCTCGAGCAGTAAATTGTGACAATTTATAATGAGTTTCTGCTACCTGACAGGCAGGCGATCGGAGAAGATAGAAATAATTTGACAAATTGCGCTATAGCGTAAACTTGCAAAAAATTTAAGGAAATCCGTAGGTGCGTGCCTAATCCACCATGGGGTGATTTACGATTACGCCCGCGGAGAATTTTATCCGATTTGGTACGAACAATAAAAAGAAGCACACAGCCTAAATAACGGTATATTTCTGCTATAATTAATTTATGAAACTAGATAACAAAGTAGCTATTATTACCGGCTCGTCTCGCGGCATAGGTAAAGCTATTGCTGAATTATTTGCCAAAGAAGGATGCAAAGTTGTCGTTTCTAGTTAACAACGCGGGAGAGATCATTCGCCCTGGAGACTGGAAATCGGATTTTTCAACTTGGCAAAAGACCATAGACGTAAATCTTACTAGCGCTTGGTTAATGATTAAGGAAGTAGCGCCACTAATGAAACAACATAAAAGTTGTTCTATTGTAAATATTGTTTCCGTCTATGGTTTTTTAGGTGCAGCCCCTGTTTTGGCTTATACATCTGCTAAGGGTGGTTTAATAACCATGACTAAATCTTTTGCTAAAGAATTGGCCCCAGAAATTCGAGTTAACGCCATAGCACCAAGCAATGTGAATACGGACATGACAATTGGTGCAGGCAAGGAATTAATTGAATTCTTTAAGAAAGAAACCCCGCTTAAACGCATTGCCGAACCAAATGAAATTGCCAAAGCGGCTCTTTTTCTTGTTTCTGATGACGCAAGCTATGTTACCGGGCACGTCTTGGTAGTAGATGGTGGGTATAGCCTGAAATAAGATGTACGATAACTATTGACAATTATGATAAAAATGTCATAATTTACATATGAAAAATAGAAATAATTTGATTCCATTTAGCGATTTAAAAAAAGACTGGATGAAGAATCCGGAATTTCGCTGCGAGTACGAAAAGCTGGAAACGGAGTTTCAAATTGCCAGACAAATTATTGGTGCTAGGATTAAAAGAAAAATGTCGCAGGAACAGCTGGCTAAAAAGGCTGGTACCGGCCAAGCAGTAATATCCCGTTTGGAAGGCATGAACGCCAAACCTTCAATATCTCTTCTTACTAGGGTAGCTCAAGCTCTTGGTACTAAGATTCAGATCACCGTGCCGTAAACGTTGAGAAAAACTTTCGTTTACACCCTTGGAGTGTCTTTCGATTACACCCGCGGAGAAGGCAGTAATTTTTTAGCCAAAAGGAAAATTAAAAAGGCGAGCATTGCCATGGCGCTGCCGTAGAGAAAAGTTGCCGAGGGATTAAATTTATACCAAAGGAGTCCACCAATAAAGGAGGCAAAAAAACCGCCGATAGCAGTTAACGTTTGGTGAATCCCAAAATAACTTCCCGACTCTTCTTTAGTAATAAATTCGGAAATATAAGCTTTGGAGACGCCATCAGTAAAGGCGATATAAATTCCATAAATAGGAAATAACAGCCATAGCCAAGCGGGATTTTTAATCATCCCAAAGAAAAAATATACTACCGAAAAGACAAAAAGCCCCATGGCAAAAACCTTTTTGGCCCCGATTTTATCAGCCAGACTTCCTGCCGGCGTGGCAAAAACAGTTTGTGAAATATTGTAGATGACGTAAGTCAGTACTGCCAGCGTGGTAGTAAAGCCAAGATTTTTAGCCTGCAAAATTAAAAAAGCATCAGAACTATTGCCCAGGGCAAATAGGAAACTTACCATTAAAAATAACTTGAGTCGAGAGTTAAGAATCGACCAATTAATTTTGACAAATTCAGGTTTTACCAAAGAAGACCGTGCTTTTTCTTTAACATAAAAGATTAAAATGGCAACCGCGACAAGAGAGGGGATAAAAGCGATAAAAAAAACCAACCTCATATTTTCTTTTAAAACCGACAATAGAAATAGACCGAGAAGTGGACCAATGACTGCTCCCATACTGTCCATGGTGCGATGAAAACCAAAAATAAAACCCTTATTTTGCGCCGTGGCATTTTCTAACAGCATGCTATCTCTGGGTGCGGTTCTAAGGCCCTTTCCCAATCTATCAATAAAGCGGGCAAATAAAACCAGCGGCCAGGAAAAAGCTAAGCCAATCAATATTTTAGAGATTGATCCAAAAGAATAACCCAAAACGACAAAGATTTTTCGCTTCTGAAAGTAATCCGAAAGCGCACCAAAAAGATATTTTGACAAACTCGCGGTAGCTTCGGCTACGCCTTCGATAATGCCAACGATAGGTATGGTGACGTGTAAAACCGTCGTTAAAAAAATCGGCACGATGGGATAAATCATTTCCGCCGCGACATCATTAAAAAAACTTACTAATCCTAAGAGAAAGACATTAAGAGGAACTCTTTTGAACATAAAAATATTCAAAGTACAAGGGATTTTAATATTTCTTAACGTCAATAGTTTCAATGAAGTTCAGAAGTTTTATAAGGTCATCTTTTGAGCGTTTGCCTACAAATCCTATATACGCATAGCGTTTTTTATTGTCAAGTGAGTTTTCGATAAGCACTTTGTATCCAACATTTTCATAAGAGTAATAAACCAGAAGTCCACGTCCTGTTTTTTTAAAGAAGTCTTTTTGATCAAGCAGTAGCGGAGATCCTACGCAAGCCCGTAATTTATCAGTTGTTTCGTTCCAACTGCAAGTAAAAGGCTCACCGGTTTCGTATTTATAAACAGTAAGAGAGTAGTAATTATCAAATTTCCCTATTTCTAGAGGAAGATTAAGATAATAAATATCAGCGGTGCTATTTTTGTATCGCAACGTAGTTTTACTCGCTGCTTCTGTTTTTCCTTCAAATAAGGGCGAGTATAAGCCAACCGTCTCAAAATTAAAAACAATCGGATCATTTTGAAATTGTACATCTGCCCAATCATTATTACAAATTGTTAATTGGCGCTTTTTCAGAAATAAATTTTCTTCACATGTGCCCCAGTCACGCCTTGTCTCAGTAAGCTGTTGAAGAGTCTCTTTAAATTTATTGTCTAATATTAAAAGGTCATTTCAAAACTAGTTTTGTTGAAAGTATAGCACTTTGACAACTAAAATGGACAGTACACCGAGAAAGGAGTACTGCCCATGTATGATATTAACAAACTGGTGCCAAAAAGGGTATGGAATAAATTATTAGAAG
>JACPZF010000051.1 GCA_016195615.1 Candidatus Gottesmanbacteria bacterium
CTCCGTCCTTTCTGGAGGTATGTATTTTCTTTTCTCCAATTCCTTAGAAGTAATAATTGATATCCCCGACAAAACAATCGTTACTGCAAAAACCAAAATGGGAATATATTGCTTTATTTTTATCATTCTTGATAAGTGTAAATGAATAATTTTTTTGCCGGCAAAGTCTGTAGATAACCTACTTGTTCGAGTCCTAAATTGTAATAGGGTTTTTCTGAATCGGTTTTGGTTTGGATATATAAATAGTACGTCTGATTCTTGGTTAAATTCTTAAAAGTATAAGAGTTCGTAGCAACGAAAATACCATCGGTTACGGGATTAACCGAATCGCCGTATTTATCTTGGGGAAAAGCAATCTCGGTATTTTTTGGACCGAAATAAACATAATAGCCAACTATTTTTGTTTCCGGCTCTACCGTTTTATCTCCCCGCCAGGTGAAAGTTATTTCGGAAAAATTATAAGATTTGCCCGATGTTAAAATCTGGGTTTTCCCTTTAGAGCTTGCCGTGGCGGTAATTTGATTGGGATTAACCGGCACGTTGTCTAAAATTTTTTGCCACTTAGCCGCTACTTCCGGCCGAACTTTAAAATTTTCTGTGATTTTTACCGTCCGCGCGGCTTCGAGCTCGCTTTCGGCGGCTTTGCTTCTAATATCTTGAGGAGCCGGGCTTAATACTGCCTTAAGCGAAAAAACCATGGAGGCGGCCATGATGGCCGGTCCAACAATTAAAAAAACCAGTTCGGAAACACGAAAAAAGGGAATTTTCTGACCGGAGGAAATAATCTCTGCATCAGGATAAGCTTTCTGGTGCAGTTCTTCGAAACGGCGTTCCACCAGCTTATCAATAATGTATTTAATAACCACAAAAAAGACTACGGCAAATTGCCCGATTAAAAAAATAGTAAAAATAACCTCTGGTTTAGAAAGCACTGGCATAGAAAAAAATGCCTCCTAGAAAGAGTATCACTAATCCGCTCATAAATAGTAATATTGTTTGTGTCGTACTCCCTGATCTGGGAAGCGGCGTGGGGGTCGCCGTTGGCGTTGGGGTAAAAGTTGGCGCTAAAGTCAGTGTTGCTGAAGGCGTGGCAGTTTCTGTAACCGACGTCCCGCTTGCCAAAACTAAGAATTTTTGGGAGATAGTTTTGGTTTGTCCGGAATTATCCGGAGTGGCAATAGTAACGGTGTGTTCACCAGAAGCTAAATTTTCTGGCGGCGACCAACTCCATCTGCCGTCCTTTCCCACGATAACGCTGGCCGAAAAATTCTGCTCTGACTGGAGGGTGATTTGCACGACTTGCCCCGGAACCCCCGTACCTTGAAAGGTTGGATGAGGATCATTTAGCTTGCTATCATTAGCAGGGGCTAATATCGCCGGCGCGGAAGATGTGATGGGAGCCTGAACAAAACCCGCTTTTGTCTGCTCGGATTGAGAATTATTAGTCGCCGAACCAGTGCTACTTGGTGAAATTTCATTACTTACGGTCGTAAAATCAAAATTCTTCCCCAGAGTTATCGATGGTACAGGAGCATCATTGCCTGTTATAGTCTTGGCTTGAGCGACGCCGTCTTTTCCTCCTTGGACAAAAATATTTTCAACATCCCCTTTTGGTTTAAAAGTTACAAAACTTTCAAGATCGCTCGTTCTCGCTGTATTTAGCGCTACCAACCAATTTCCTGATGATTTGGTATAAGCCGACATGAGGGCCGAATTATTAATGGTTAGATAGACTAGAGCTCCTCCGATGGGAGTTTGGTCTGATTTTAAAATCGTTCCGTACACGGGATTAGAAACGGCACCTTGCGAGGCAAGAGTCGAAGCCGTCGTAACTTTATAAGACGGATCATTAAACTCCTGACTTCCGGAAATTATCTTAAAAGAGTAAGTGGATTTGGGTTTAAGAAAACGGATGGTAATATGATGCGTATAAAATTTATCCTCCGAACTTGCTGACTGAGCTCGATCATCTAGTACTGGGCGACTAAAACCATTACCGTCATTGTAGCCGACAGAGCCTGAGACCGGCTGATCAGTAATCCAGGAAATAGAGAAAGAATTATCAGCCACATTACTGATTTTGACCTCTTTGACAACACTGCTGCTATCGGCCTTAAGAAAAAATCTCTGCGCCTGTGTGACCACCACGGAGGTAATCACTAGTCCGACGATAAGTATAAAAATCGCAATTATGGTAGGAATTTTGCGTTCTTGCCTCATAGAATTAAAAGCTGTCTTATTTACCCAATCGTAGCAGAATTTTTTACTAAGTTGCAAGGACCCATACTACTGGTTTTGTCTAGATTTTAAATCCTTAAGCATTTTTACATCAAAACTTGGTGCAATCGGTTTGATTTGCGTTTGGATTACGGACGTAATCGTAGATTTTTGCGTCGTATGGACGATTTCAAAAAGCGTCCATAAAATAACGGTGACTAAAGTCAAAACTGATAAAATAATAAAATCGCGATTATTCATTTGCAATATTTATTGGGATATAGGTAAATAGTAAGCGCTAAGTCTTACTGTTGCAATGACCTTACCAACTCCTTTGGTTAAAAGAACATTTTGGGTAGTAAGCAGTCTTGGTAAACGTCCCACTTTAGCCACAAGATTGGCAGCATTGCTATAGTCTCCCTCCACCGTAAAGACAAAAGATACCAAAGTGGCGCTGGCAAAAGTCTGTTGGGCGTTCTCATTGTTTTTTTTAACATTAACTACTGGTGTGTTTATTGCCGCTACGGTTTTGTCATCTAGAAACGTCTCCCCGATTTGGACGGCCGATAGAGAAGCTTGGTTTTCGTTTGCCAATTTTTCAATACTTTTAACCAGATCAACCACGTCGGCTTTCGTCGGCAAAGAAGAGTTCAATGCCGGAAGGTAGGATTGAATTACACTATATTCAGCCTGAATTTGCGATAACGCATTAATTTTATCCTGTAATTTTTTTTCTACCAGCTTTTCGTCATCAATTTGCTTTCGTAGGCCAGCAATGGTGTTAATAGTCGGCCTAATCGCAAAAAAAAGAAAAAATGCCGCGCAAAATAGGGATAAGGCCAAAAAGGTATAGGCCCTTGTTCTTGGCTTACTAAGAAGAGGTCCTATCCAGGTGTAATATCGCAAGTAGCGTTTTCTTAAATATTCTTTTTTGACTAAAAGATTGTTTTCGTTAGTTGACATAGGTTTGTCTTATTTTAGTTTGGCCGATAGCGAGAAAGATATTTCTCCCTGCTGTTTTTTATTCTTTTGCACGTCATCAAGGTTAATTTCGGAAAAAAG
>JACPZF010000046.1 GCA_016195615.1 Candidatus Gottesmanbacteria bacterium
AATGCTCATTTAGAACGTTCCCATAGAACCGATGATGAAGAATTTTATATACCCAGAATTTTATCAATCAATGACACCCAGCAGTTTTACCGGGAGGCCATGAATTATCTGTATTACTACAACAATGTGAGAAAACACTCATACTTACAAGGAAAAACACAATTTCAGAAAGTACAGGAGTATTTGACAGACATTGATGTTAAAATGAGAATAGTTCCACCGATCATTCTTGATCGAGTATCTGTAGATTTAGGACCATGGAGTGGATACCATGTGCTGGCTCAGTACCGTATTTTTTACTCCAACCTTACATGCCGTTCCACTTTTGAGCTTTTACCGTTTCTTCCTTGCGCCTCGATGATAATACTGTTTAATCCTTGGGAAAGGGTAATAAATTGGGAAAACTTACCATTGGACGAGGTAATGGTTTGGCCGTTTATTTTAACAATAGTTTCCGGTTCGGTTTTGCCGCTCACTTCGATTTCTTTTTGCGTCAAAATAGTATTTTCTGCCGGCGAATAAACAATAAGTCCCGGTCCTCCCGAAAGTTTTTGATATTGATATCCTAGATAGGAAAAAAATCCTACCAATAAGCCAAAAACAATTAAAATCGTTAACTTACTCGGAGTTAAACCAAACCGGGCTTCGTCGGTTGTCTTGGAAATATCTTGGGGTAAAAGTCTTTTATCTTTTTGTTCATCAAACTCGCGGCGGTACAAGGCTAGTATTTCTCTACTTTGTAGGCCTAAATAATCACTATAGTTTTTAATAAATCCCCGGGTAAAGGCAGCCGGTGGCAGACTATGGTAGTCGCCGTTTTCGAGCGCCTCTAGATAAGTTTTTCTAATTTTAATGGCCTTTTCAATTTCGCTAAAAGTCAAATTTTTTTCTTCGCGTTTTTTTTTCAATATGTCGCCGACCGTTTTCATAAAAAAATAAATTTTAGTTATCAGTAGTAGGGAATTATTCGGCTGTAGTATTTTGGCTCGAAAGGATCATGTTAGGATCGGTAATAAAAACTTCGCGGGGCTTAGACCCTTCCGCCGGACCAACGGCTCCGGCTTCTTCTAATTGGTCAAGAATACGAGCCGCTCGGGAAAAACCGATCGAAAATTTTCTTTGTAAAAAAGAAGAAGACGCGGTTTTATATTGGCAAATAAGCTCGATTGCCGGTCTAAAAAGCGGGTCCTTGCCATCGCCCGTAATTTCTCCACCCCCTTGTTTTTTAAATACCAAAGGCTGGGTAGTTACTTCGTCGGTATAATTTGCTACTTGTTTCGACTTTAAAAAAGTTACGACATTATTAATCTCTTTTTCCGAAATAAAGGTACCTTGTATCCTCGTTGGTTTGGCTTGTTCGGGAGGAATATAAAGCATATCGCCTCTGCCTAAAAGTTTTTCAGCTCCAGGTTGGTCTAAAATCACGCGGCTATCAATCATTGAAGAAACATTAAAAGCAATGCGGCAAGGAATGTTGGCTTTAATTAAACCCGTAATAACATCAACCGAGGGTCTTTGGGTTGAGAGCACTAAATGGATTCCTGTCGCTCTGGCCATTTGGGCTATTCGACAAATGGCATCCTCAACTTCTACCGGCGCAAAACTCATCAGATCGGCGAGTTCATCGATAAAGATTAGAATATACGGAATTGATTGAAATCCGGAAAGATTGTTATATCCGTCAATATTTCTTACTCCCATTTTTGCAAATTCCTGGTAACGCCTATCCATTTCTTTCATCGCCCACCTAAGCGCTGATAGAGTTTTATCCACATCGACAATTACCGGCGTCATCAGATGAGGAACACCGTTATAGCCAACCAACTCGACCCTTTTAGGATCAACGAGAATTAGTTTTACCTCTTCCGGTGTGGCGCGAAAAAGAATCGAATTGATCCAGGAATTAATAAGAACCGATTTGCCTGAACCAGTAGTTCCAGCTATTAACACATGAGGCATTTTGGCAATATCGGAAACAAGAGGCTCGCCAGAAACGTCTAGTCCAAGCGCTACAACAAGCTTTGACTTGGCATTTTTCATCGGATTGGAACCAATCATGGTTTTTAAAGTCACATATTCGAGGCTGCGGTTAGGAATCTCGACGCCAACGAGACTTTTACCAGGGATGGGGGCCTCGATACGAATTTGTCCGGTTGGTGCGGCAAGGGCAAGGGCTAAATCATTTTGTAGCGCGGTGATTTTTGACAATTTTGTTCCCATCGCAATTTCCAGGGCGTATTGGGTAACCGCTGGTCCTTTGTTGGTTTCTACGACTCTGGCGGCGATGCCAAAACTCTCTAGAGTGCGTTCAATTATTTGCGCATTCAGTTTCATATCTCCCCGATCGGCCTTTTGACCACCAATATCAGAAAGCAATGATAGTGATGGGTATTCCCAGATATTTTTTTGTGCCGGGACATTGCTTACCAAACTATCTTGCAGTCCTAAGTCCTGATTTTTAGACACCATTTTAGAAACGGCGGGTTTTGGCGCAGGTCCGAGCGGCAGCTGAACAGGCATTTTTCCTTTACTTGGCAACTGGTTTTGTAAGTAGACCGAAGTTTTTCCTCGGAAAGAAAAAGTTTTTGAGGTAAGTTGATTTAAAAAATCACGACCACTTTTGAAGATGTTTTTAAGAACTTCTAAGACTTCTTCAATAGAAGTATCAAAAAGAATCATCAACCCGATGAGAAAAACGCCAAACATGATAAGTCCCGTTACTAAACCGCCGAGGAAGATTTCAATATTATCCCAAATCGTCATTCCGATGGCGCCGCTTCTAAACATGGAAAGGAGTGTCATCCAAATCAGAGTTAGGCCGAGAAGAACCGTGGGGCGGAAAGAGAAAAATTTAAGTTTGGTCATTTGTAAAAGAACCAAAATCATAATTATCGGTAAAAGAAGTTTTCCGGCACCAAAATATTTTTCGGTTTCAATTCGTACCACGCTAAGTAGCGGTCCTTGTTGAAAAAAAGACAAAAAGATAATACCGGCGGTAAGGAGTAAAACAATCTCGACAATAGCAAAGATCGTTTCTTTTCTTAATTTGAATTTAACTTTTTTGCGATAACTGCGTTTACGCATAGGCAAGATGGGTATAATTATATCGAGTCTGACTCGATTATAACACTTTAGAGACGTTATACTTCAATTATAACTGAGAGTACCATGGGGTGTCTGGCGGTTTGGTCCCAAAAGAATTTTCCCAGCGTGCTTTCAATTTTTTTGCGGATAAATTGCCAGTCTAAAATTTTACCAAAATGCCCTTTAATTGCTTCTTTGACTAAGTGTTTGCTTTCGTTAATTAATTTTTCCGATTCTTTCATGTGGATAAAACCACGAAATAGAACCTCTGGTTGGGCCGTCAGATTTCCCGTCGCGGAAGCGATGGAGACGACGACAATTACTACCCCATCTTTGGCCATTTGTTGCCTATCGCGAAGAACGATGTTTTCAACATCGCCGACTCCAAGACCGTCGATTAGAACATTTTTTAATTCTATTTTGTGACCGAGTGTCGCTTTTTGTTCTTTAAAAATTACTTGCTGCCCGCTCTCAAGAAGGAAAACATTTTCTTTTTTATGGCCCATAGCTTCTGCCAATTTCAGATACCTTTTCATTTGCCGGTAGGTACCACCGATGGGAATTAAAAATTTCGGTTTAGTTAGGGCCATGAGCAGCATTAGTTCTTGCGACGCAGCGTGGCCGGAAACGTGCAGATCGTCATCCACTTCAGAATAGGAAACAGAGGCCCCAAGCTTAGTCAGAGCGTCAATCATAATATGAACGGCATTTTCGTTGCCGGGAATAGGATCAGCGGAAACAACGACAACGTCACCCTCTCTAATCTTTACATGTTGGTGGTCATTATTGGCAACGCGGTTAAGAGCTGATCCCGCTTGTCCTTGACTACCCGAAATTAAGATACACAGATGCTCGGCAGGAAAACTTTTGATCTGCTTACTATCCAACAGCGTGTTTTGTTCAATGTTTAAATAACCCAGTCTTCTGGCAGTTACGATTGCCTGCTCGACGCTTCGGCCAACCGGGACTACTTTTCGGTGATGTTTTTTGGCCACATTGATTACCATTTGCCAACGATAAATATCCGAGGAAAGCGCTGTCACCATAAATTTACCTTGGCAAAGACTTATTTCCTTATCTAGTTGTTCTTCAATAATTCGTTCTGAAAGGGTGTATCCTGACCTTTCGCTTCTTAAGCAATCTGACATTAAACATAAAATTCCTTCGTCTCCGGCGCTAGCGATTTTGCCAAAGTCTGAAACTTTACCATCGAGAGGGGTTAAATCGAATTTAAAATCACTACCGTGATAAATCTTGCCATAGGGAGTATTGATAATAAGGTGCGTGGCGTCAGGAACGGAATGATTAACACGGACAAAATCAACCGTGAAATCTCCGAGCGTAATTTTTTCTCCTGGATTAATTACTTTAATCGGTGCGCTTAGAGAAAAATCGCGAAATTTATTAGCAATAAATCCGGCGGTTAACTTCGTCGCAAAAAGCGGAGCCCTTAAATCTCCCCAGAGATAAGGCAGGGCGCCGATATGGTCTTCGTGGGCATGGGTTAAAATTATGCCTCTAATTTTGTGTTTCTTGGTTAAAAGATAACTGATGTCAGGAATTAGAAGATCGACGCCAAGCATGGTGGTATCGGGAAAACCAACACCGCAGTCGACGATAATTAAATCTTTTTCGGTTTCGTAAACGTAAAGGCTTTTGTTAACATCACCAATTCCGCCCAGTGAATAGAAAAACAGTTCTTCCATAATCAAAGGCTAGTAAGTGGGAAGGAAGTCTTTAATATTTTCGATTGTTAGATGAAACTCTTTCCCTTTCCCTTCGACAACTAACCTGGCTATTTTACGACAGAGTCCGTTGATCGTTCTCTCCAGGGTCCTTACTCCGGAATCAAAACCAAGAGGTCTGACAATCTTGGGCCAGACGTTCTCGTCAATTTTGATAGTCTGGGGATCAAGCCCTGACTCCTCCATCGTCCTTGGCAAAACATAATCACGACCAATGGTAATTTTTTCCTCGTCGGTATAAGAAGGCATTTGCATCGGTTCCAGACGATCCAAAACTGCTGTGGCAATATGGGTAGTATTATTAGCCGTGGCAATAAATAAAACTTCTGAGAGGTCAAAGGGGAAATCTAAAAAGTGATCAGTAAAGGCCATGTTTTGTTCAGGGTCTAAGAGCTCGACCAAAACACCCATAATACTAGCACGTCCTTCGTCTGAAACGCGATCGATTTCGTCTAATAAAACAACAGGGTTTTTGTCCTGCGCCCGGCGCAGGGCCTTAATCACCAAACCCACTTCCGCATCGGGACGAACTCTTGATTGACCTCTTAAGTCCAAAGGATCGCCCATTCCTCCGAAGGGAATACGCACAAATTTTCTGCCCATGGCTTCAGCAATAGAATAGGCAATGGTCGTTTTACCGGTACCCACTAAACCAATAAAACAAAGAATCGGAGCTCTCATAAATTTCATTATTTCTTTTTTCTCGGAAAATTTTTCGCCTTTTTCTTTACGAAGTTTTAAAACCGCCAAATATTCCAGAATTCTTTGTTTGATGTGTTCTAGACCGTAGTGATTTTTATCCAAGATTTCTTTGGTGTGCCGAAGGTCTAAAATATCATCTCCCCGTTTATCCCACGGCAAATTAGTAATCCAGTCAATATAGTGAGCCACCTGTTCGTATTCAGAACTATAGCCGCCGAATTTCACCATGCGCCGCAGACGATCGAGCATGCCAATCGCTTTTTCTCTTAAATCAGGCGGAAGGATGGCCTTTTTTACTTTTTCTTCAAGCTGGAGAGTCTCACTAAAAAGAATTGCATCGTCGGGCATATTAATTTAGTATAGACTAACTTTTTATTAAAAGCCAAGACTCTCTTTGTAATTTAATTATTTATAGAGTTGACTATGCGTTCCTAATGTTTCGAAAATTATAATTTTTATTTCATTGGCGTTATCTTCAGAAAATACTGCGCGCCAATCGCCAGTAATATTAATACTGCGATAACGAGATAATTTTCCTATTAGGGTATGGTTATTAAGTTGTGGATGGAATTGATTTAGGAGAAAAAGTTGCAACCTCTCATCAAACATTGATTTAATTTTAGAATTTGCCCGAAGATAATTTTTTTTAAAACGATGGCTGAATCTTACTTCTCTTTTTTTTTGTTAGGCTCATTAAGCCATTTTATCGCATTATCTGCATTTTTAAAAGAAGGCGATATTTTTCCTGTCTTAATATTTTTTCGGGATTCTTTTAGAGCTTTTAATAAATATGCGGTCGGTTCTTCTAATTTAAAATGAACCGATTTTGTTCTTACCAACTGCTTTAAAAAGGCATTAATAAGCGAACTGACGCTAAAACCAAGATCATTGGCAAGAATTTGGGCTTGAGATTTAAGATTTCGTTCGATGCGAACGTTTATAACTGTAGAACTCATATTTACATAATATACACAAAGTGTATACAATGTCAATAGTCAAAGTTTAATTAGCTATAATAAATTTTTACAACACGGTATATAATTGGTAATCTATGCAAAAGCGCTATCTTTGTCTTCGTTGCTATAGTTTTCATCCGGAAATGCGCGGCGTATCAGAAGAAGAATTTTTGGCCGGAGATAATGTTTGCAAAGAAGAAAAATGTATTCGCAAAGGCCAGCTTTTAGAAGCCGCTTATTTTTGCCAAAGTTGTGAAGTAATGTATCCAGCCGAAGAAGCCCACGTTCATAAGAAAAAATAATAATCTTGTCTATTCTATCCGAATCGACAATCTCATCCCCAGTCCTCTTACAATCTTTTCTAAAAACAAAATCGTCGGGTTACTTTTATCAGATTCTAATCTTGCTATCGCTGTTTGTTTAGTACCAATTCTTTCCGCCAAATCTTTTTGCGTCAGGCCTTTTTTTATTCTTGCTTCGATTAATTTGGAAATCAAAAGATATCTTGGCTCAAGCTTTTTATATTCTTGAAGCACTTTTTTATTTCTTAATAGTTCTTTTTTAAGAGTTTTCCAGTTTTTCATAAAATGAATATAACATATACGTTATATTATGTCAATTTGTTAAGACGATTCATGGCCGTACTTATTTCCTGTCGTGGAGTCTTTTGAGTTTGTTTTTTAAAAGCATGCAGAAGATAAATTTTTTGCTTTACGAAAGAGTAAAAAATTCTAATTTCTTGTTTGCCTCTAATGCGCAGTTCGTAAATATCGGAAGTTACTTTTTTAGAATGCGGCATTCCCAGCAAAAAGCCGTATTGAGAAAGAAGATCAATTTCTTGGCCGATTTTAGCTATCGCTTGATGTTCTTGAGTTTTAATAAACTCTTCGACTGGTTTTTCGCCGCGTTTTGTCTCAAATAAAATAATGGCCCACATCGAATCATGATAACACAATTTGAAAGAATCTTGCGATTCCCGACGTTCGGCATGTTTCAACCTCGGAGGTTAAAAATGGTGTACCACAACATAGTCTGATAGTTGTTTTTTGTGAATCAATATTTTCTTTTTATCTTTTAAACCAATAACATGCTCTAAATTTGTAACCACCAGTCTGTCTTCGTAAAATTGTCTTCTTGTCTCGAAATACTCATCTGTTATCAATTTATATTCGTCATAAACTTTATCTAAAAAATCCTTTCCGTATTTATTAAGAAACGTAAAATCAAGGGCTGGATCTCCAATGGAAATGTCGCCAAAATCAATAATTCCAGAAAGAGTGTGTTTGTGGGGATCCACAATAATGTGTTCCGGCATGATATCGGAATGTGTTACACATAGTTTTATGTTGCTTTTCTTCATTACTGCAAAAAAATTATTAAATATCTTTTCTATCCATTGTTGTTCTGAGGTTGAAATGAAAGGAAAAACCTTTTGTTTTATTTTCTTCAAACGATTTTGCCATGCTTTAAGACCTTCCAATCCATATTTTCTTAGCGCTTTTATTTTTTCGAGAGGAAATGAATGTAGCGCACTAAGAAAGTATGCCAATTGTTTGGCAATAGTCAATAGTTCTTCTTGGGAAAATGTACCAGCCAATTCTTTTTTAAATTGTACACCTGAAATAAAAGGATAAGTTACGTACGGAAACTTAAGAGTTTTATCGGCATGAAGTTTAAGATTTGGTATTGGTACCGGCGATAATTTTTTAAATTTGGTAATGAAATCTACTTCTGCAGGAAGTTTATCGGCGTAATATTTCCTTCTGGGAAAACGAAATGTCATTTTTTTATTAACCAGGAAAACAACAAAATCCCAACCATCATCAAAAACTTCTATTTGTTCTTCAGAAATCGCAGGAAAAATCTTTTTTATTACTTGCAAATATTTTTCATCATTCATACCTAACGTTCCCCCTTATTTCCTCTCTTCATTTTTAACGGTCTTTTAAAGACAGAAACCACGACATATCTTAAAGTGTAACCGTCATAATAATAGAATACGCCTAATTTGTAGCCGTCTTTTTCCAAGGTCTTTGATCTCGGACTTTCAGTTATCCCCTATTAAATATTTCTTGAATATGATCATTAGTTAAACCGTGTCTCTCCATGTCTTTGAGGGCATTTTCGGTGAAATCGCAGAAGTAAACGATCGACTTTTTCATATAATTTTTACCAATTGGGAGGTCTGGGAAGAATAATATCTGTTTTTTTATTTGCTAAAACTTTTTTCATAAAATTATCCGATGAATTCCAGTAAAGCACAAAATCATCGCTCTTATTCTCTATTCTTTTTCCATTTTCATAATAAATGAATCGCCTTATTGAATCACGATCAGTTTGAAAACCACACTTTTGATAAAAATCGCTATTGTACTCTCCACAAAATCCTACTCCTGAAATATTTTTTTTCGCTAAGTATTTCCTTACCGCAAGCATAATTTTTTTACCATATCCCTTACCACGTTCGTTGGCAATAATTCCCCCTATACCTAGAATACTAAATATTTCCTTATTAAAATTAACCGGCTGCACTGATATTAATATACCAGCGGCAAGAATTTTTTCACCTGCTTTTAACAAGAAAAAATGATTGTCTCCTAAGTCAGACTTATTCGAAGGACCTTCTTTAAATTCTCGCAGATGTGCTTGGGTTATTTGTTCAAATTCACTATCTGTTAATTCTTTTCCCGTTTTAATTAATAATTTCATAATTAATTGTTTACCCCTAGTCCAACTGTATACGTTTTGCTTGCTACCACGGTGGTATAGTTTCCGAAGATTTCTTTAAAATTTCTTTTAAAAAATTCCTTGAGGCCGGAAATAAAAACGAAATATAATTTGCCTTCTGGCTTCAGATGTTTTTTCGCGTCCTCCATCATGATCCAATACAGTTCCTTTCCGGTTTTGGCAGGAACATTACAGACGATATTGTCGAATTTAATATCAGAAACGTTGCTAAATCCATTGCTTAAATAAATTTTGCAGTTATTAATATTATTAACGGCTATATTTTTATTGGCATAATCTATCGCGACAAAATCCTTATCAACCATGTGAACTACTCCTTCTGGAGATAGCTTGGCAATGACTATACCCGCTGCGCCATAGCCGCATCCCAAATCTAACGACACATCATCTGG
The DNA here is from genome assembly GCA_016195615.1 of Candidatus Gottesmanbacteria bacterium. GTDB lineage: Bacteria > Patescibacteriota > Microgenomatia > JACPZF01 > JACPZF01 > JACPZF01. Next base: position 9,628 of record JACPZF010000046.1, read on the forward strand.
TTTAACATCGATATTATTAATCAGAAGTTCTGTGCCTTCGTCGATATTTTTAGGACTAAAAAGTCCCCACGTGGAGTGAAAGGTAAAATTAAAACCTCGTAAGTTTTTTTGAAAAACAATATCGCTTTTTAAATTAAAATCGCGAGAAGGCATAGCATGAATATTTTAGCACAAAAATAGAGCCTAATCAGGCTCTAGAATTATACCTTAAAAATTAAATTATTTTGTTTCTACAAGATCACTTGTATTATTTGCCAAATCATCAATCCCACCAAATTCTTTTACCACAATTGATTTAATCTTTACTTTTAAATCCGGCCGAATATGAGGATGGGTCATTTCTTTTTCGCCGCCAATACTTTCACAATCGTCTTCGATTAAAACATCAGGCAATATTCTTTCTGCCACGTCTTTGTAGTCTTCTCCTTGTTGGCGAAAGAAAAGATTTTCGCTGTCAGGAAACCGGTATTTCTCTAAAATATTTTTAATACCTTCGATTTCCGATTTTATTCTTCGAGAAGTAAGATAAAAAATAGTTGCGTCTTGGTTTTTCCAATTTGTTAATTTCGCCACAGAATTACTGTTGGGTATATAACTTGCGTAGTCGCCAACAGAACCTACCTCTACTTTGTTATCAGACGCTGAAGTAAATACTACGTTTCTTTCCTCTTGCCTTATTCCCCATTCTTTACTTTGCCGCACGATCTCTTCCCGGTTTAAATTTTTCGCCAAACCATGCATTAATATCGTGCCTTCGGTAAAAACCAGAATTTTCATACTTAAATGATATCGTGATTATTCACTCTACAAATCCCGAGATTTCTGGTAATGATCGGTTACCAAAATTACCCATTCGAGATTTAATAAGGAGTTGGACATAAGCAAATTAAATATTATTTATAAAAATTCCCGACGTTCAGCTACGATTCAACATCTGATGTTGAATTTGTTCTATTTAGCCAACAGAACGTAAAGAACTATCAAAACGAAAAAAGGTAGGGCGAATAATGATTGGCCTTTTAGACCATGCAGGGGATTAACCGATTGTTTTTTTGTTTTCGCATATTGATAGATGTGCCCTAATTCTTGAGTCAATCCTCCCACAAAAACCAATAATAGACTTTTTTCAATTATTGCCAAACCAAGAAGCGCAAATCCTACTAAGTGAATTATCTTATTAACAGTACCTTCGTGAAAATCGACAAATTGCTGGAAATATTTTTTAAACATCCTAACTATTATATCAGAAGTTTAAAATCTTGGTCTTCGGGGACCGGAGGGGCGGAAAGGTCTTTGGCCGCCGCGGTTAAAATCGGAACGATTACCACCACGCGGCTCGCGCGGCTTATTGGCATCTTCGCCAAAAAGCATAGATAAATTTATTCTGCCTTGATCGTCTATTTCCATTACTCTCACTTTGACTTTTTGTCCAATGCTTACGACATCGCTGGGGTTAGAAACAAATCCCGTTGACATTTGCGATACATGCACCATACCTTCTTTGCCTGGAATGACTTCCACAAATGCCCCAAATGGTAAAATACGCTTTACTTCGCCTTCAAATTCCTCCCCAGCTTTAATTTGTCTCGTTAGCATAGTAACCCAAGACGCCGCTTTTTCCACATCTTCACTGCTTACTCCAGCAATACTAACACTGCCGTCATCAGAAACATCAAGGGTGGTGTTGGTTTGAGCCATGATTTGCCGAATAACTTTTCCTCCCGGACCGATGACTTCGCCGATTTTTTCCGTATCAATTTTAACAACTTTAATTTTGGGAGCGTATTTCGATAGTTGCTTTCTCGGCTCCGGCATGACACTAATCATTTTTTCCAAAATAAATAATCTGGCTTCTTTTGATTGCTCCAAAGTTTGTTTAATCATCTCTTTTGTCAAACCGTCAATTTTTACATCTAACTGTACGGCTGTAATACCTTTTTTCGTACCGGCAACCTTAAAATCCATATCGCCCCCAAAATCTTCAATGCCGATAATATCGGTTAAGATGCGAAAGTCTTTCTGGTCTTCGGAGGTCATGAGTCCACAAGCGATACCGGCAACCGGCTCAGTGATGGGAACACCTGCATCCATTAGAGATAATGTTGATCCGCAAGTTGAGGCCATGGAAGTTGAACCATTAGACGAAACTACTTCTGAGACTACTCTTATGGCATAGGGAAACACATCTTCGTTGGGAATTACTGGCAACAGTGCCCTTTCCGCTAACGCGCCGTGTCCAATTTCACGCCGCGAAGGGAAACCAAATCTGCCGGTTTCTCCCACCGAATAAGGAGGCATGTAATAATGATGCATGTATCTTTTTGTTTCTTCGCCTTCCATTTTTTCTAAGTACTGTTCTAAGGACGGAGCGCCAAGCGTGGTAATTGTTAAGGCCTGGGTTTGACCTCTTTGGAACATCGCCGAACCGTGGGTCCTAGGCAGAACACCAACTTCAATATTAATGGGCCTGATATCTTTTAGTCCTCGACCATCAGCTCTAGTATTTTCCTTAAGAACTAGTTCTCGAACATATTTCTTAAAAAGTTTGTCAAGAATTTTGATAATTTCCTTAAGCTCGTATTTTTCCTCATAACTGGTCACTATCTCTTCTGCTAAAACTTGCAAATCGTCGCCTTGATTCTCTTTGGTGGCTTTGTTCTTTACCATCGCCAGAAGTTCTTTTTTGTATTTTTTGTCGATTTGCTCAACTAGCTCTTTGTCGACAACTTCTTCTGGCACGGCTTTTTTCTCCGCCCCGACTTCTTTGACCAAATCTTTGATGGTATTTAAAATTAAATCTTTTTTTTGTGAAGAGAAATCAATGGCCGATAAAAATTCATCTTCTGATACTTGGTTGGCCCCAGCTTCGATCATCAATACCTTTTTTTCGGTATGGGTTACGACTAAATCCAATTCGGAATAATCCATTTCGGCAAAAGTCGGGTTGATTAAAAATGTCGGAGTTTTTTCTCCCTCTTTGGGGTTTACCAAACCTATTCTGGCTGCACTTACCGGTCCTTGCCAAGGTATCGGAGAAATTGCCAGTGCCGCTGAAACCGCGTTAATTGCTAAAATATCAGAATCGTTTTCTCCATCAACTGACAAAACCGTGACAATTATTTGTACTTCTTTGCGATAATTTTTGGGAAAAAGGGGTCTTACGGAACGATCAATAAGTCTGGCTTTTAAAATGGCGTCGTCGCTAGCTCTGCCTTCTCTTTTAACCCATCTTGAACCCTTGATTCTTCCCCCAGCATAAAGTTTCTCAGCATATTCTACGGTTAAAGGAAAATAATCTAAATCGGCTTTTTCTTTTCCCTCCACGACAGTTGCTAAAACCATGGTATCGCCGATTCTTCCTACGACCGCGCTCGTTGCCTGTTGGGCAAACCGGCCAACCTCAAAACTCATGATTTTACCGTCAACATCGGCTTGTTTGGCGACTATTTTGGACATAAAAAGCTTTATTTGGGTAATTCTAATTTCTTAATAATTAATTTATATCTTTTATCGTTTTTTTTAGCTAGATAGTTTAATAATCTTCGTCTTTTGGAAACCATTGAAAGTAATCCTCTCCGGCTGTGAATATCGTTTTGATGAATTTTTAAATGCTCGGTAAGTTTCTTAATCCGTTCTGATAAAAGCGCTATTTGCACTTCTGGAGAACCCGTATCTCCTTTGGTATTGGCAAATTCGTCGATGATTTTTTTCTTAGCATCAGAGGGCAAAGACATAAACTTTCGATCAACCAAGCTAAACACATAAAAACGGTATTAGCCTTAGTTTGTCGTCCTAGGCATTATATCGAGTCTGACCAAGTCTGACTTGGCTGACTCGATTATAACAGTGATTACTAATATTGGCAAGATGGATTTAAGCCGTACTTGTTCCGCGGTAAATCTTTGGCTGTAGCCAATCCGGCGAAGGAACACTCTCGGCCGCTTGGTCTTTGTCAGAGTCTTTTTTCACCGTTTGGTTAGGAATAACGGTGGTTTTAGTATCGCTCATTTTCTTTTTAATAAGAAGTCTTACTCCGCCGTTTTTTAAGCACCACGCCGCGATTTCTAGGACTTCTGGCTTCAAATTGTCGCCAGAAAGATTAGCCGTCGTCACATCGATTCCGGTTAAAATATTGGTCACGACGTCTTGATCAATGGTAAGTCCCGTTTCCATGATAAGCGCCCCAATTAATTCGGAAATACTGGAAGCAGTTGGAGAAACAAGATTTATCTTTCCGTAATTTTCATTAGAAATGTTCTTATCTATATTAATTATGTCCACTTTTGAAAACATTTCTTGTTCTTGAGTATATAAATTATTCAATGCTGAAAATTTATCTATCCCAACGAGAAAAATTAAATCTGCTGTTATGCCAGACTTGCGGAAATCGATTTTATCGGCGGTAATATCGTAGTTGCTATTTTCTCTTGGTTGAATGATGAGGTTAAAACGTTTGTTTTCAATATTATAAGAGACTTTTTCAATTGCTCCGTCGCTATAATCCCAAGAGATAATGATATTTTTGCCGCCAAAATCCTTTTTTACTTCGTCAACACCGATGAGATCGGACATTTCCACGGTCAAATCCGCCGGATAGATCATACTGGCTGATTTACGGGAGTTTTTTAGAGATAAATAAAGGGCTAAGGCTCCAGCGAGAGAATCTAAGGAAGTATTTTCTTTAGTAAGAATAACTATATTTTGGGCATTGGTGAGGCTGGATTTTATTTGTGAGATCTCACTGCTAAAGTCAGACAACATAATCAAATCTAGTTATGCTCTACTTCGCTAATTAGGATTGAACCGATAGTATCATATCGCCAACTTTAAAGTCAAGGTTGGGATCAATTAAAATACCGCTTTCTTCACCCACTTCGGATTTGTTAACCTCTTCTTTGAGACGTTTGATCGTTTTAATGCGTGCCGTACCGATCTTCTCTTCGTCTCTTTCTAAACTTATAGAATCACCACGGGCAATTCTGCCTTCGATCACCTTAACGCCCGCAATTCTTTTGTTATCAAAAGGAAACTCAGCAATAATTTTGGCTCGACCAAAAACTTCGTTAATGTCGGTTTTTCCCAAGCTTTTTAAAACCTCTGTTATCTCTTCCAGAAGTTTATAAATCACATCATAAGTTTTGATTTTAACCTTCTCGAATCTTGCTACTTCCTGGGCTTTATCAGAAACCTTTACTTTAAATCCGACAATGATAGCTTTGGTAGTTTTGGCTAAAAAGACGTCAGATTCAGAAATGTCGCCATAACCTTGCGTTATTATTTTTAAACCATCGCCAGGCAAACTTAAGGTTATCGCTTCCAAAGAATTGTAGCTATCAGCTTTTAAAACTAAACGCAGCAATGTTTCTGGTTTTGCTTCTTCGCTTTCCTCTATGTTTCTTTCGGAAACTTTTACTACCTCTTCGTCTATTTTTCTACTTCCAATTACCTCACCCACCAGAAGCGGCTTGGTAAAGCCCAAAACAATACATCCTCCCGAAGGACCAATCGTATCAACGTTTTGCCCATTATCATTAATAATCGCCCGAATCTTAGCAGTTTGTTCTTTACTAAAAACTGTTTCACCTACTTTTAGTGTTCCTTTTTTAACAATTAAACTGGCTTCCACTCCTCTTCGTTTATCAATCCGCGAGTCAATGACCACCGCTTCCAAATTGGCATCTTTTTCGCTTACTAAGTCTTGCATTTGGGCTAGTAAAATAATCATTTCCAAAAGTTCTTTGATGCCTTCCTGGGTTTTGGCACTAACGCCTATAGAAACAATGTCACCCCCGAAACCTTCAACCAAAACTCCCTCTTTCGCCAGTCTTTTTTTAATAGAATCCAGGTTTCTTTCCAAATCAATTTTGGTAATAGCGACTAAAAACGGAATTTTTGTTTCTTTGATAATATTAATAGCTTCGATCGTCTGCGGTTGAACATTATCCGCGGCAGAAACTACCAGGACGGCAATATCGGCAATGGTCGCGCCGCGAGAGCGAATTTTATTGAAAGTTTCATGTCCGGGGGTATCAATGAAGGTAATATTTTTTTTGCCATCTTTGGTGTCAACCTCGACGCTGTAGGCACCAATATTTTGCGTGATCCCGCCGATCTCTTTGGCCGCTAAATTGCTTTTTCTTATAACATCAAGCAAGGTTGTTTTTCCATGATCGACGTGGCCCAGGATGGCAACAATGGGCGGTCGAAATGAGTTTGTATTTTTAGGTTCTTTTTTATTTTTAACCATATTTTTATGCCTTCGGACTTGTTTAGACCATCTTTTCTTTTCATACCTTTTCATCCGTTTTGTCCTTTACGCCGACTTTCTTAACCTCTTTTTTCGCCTTTTTAGCAACAGCTTTTGTCTTGGTTTTTTTTGTCTTTTCCCTAACTTTCTTTTTCGGTTCTGGCTCTTTGGTCTCTTCTTCTACTTCGATTTTATCTTTATCTTCTTTTTCCCATTCGCTTTTTCCTTTAATATTTATTTTCCAACCCGTAAGTTTGGCGGCGAGTCTGGCATTTTGCCCTTCCTTGCCGATGGCCAAAGATAATTGTTCGTCGGGTACTAAAACCATGGCGATTTGCTTTTTCTCGCTAAGTATTTTGACGTCAAGATCCTTAGCTGGAGATAGAGAAGCGGCAATAAATCGCGCGGAGTCATTGTTCCATTGAATAATATCGATTTTTTCGTTATTTAACTCATTGATCACGGCTTGGACTCTAACGCCTTTTTGACCTACGCAAGAACCAACAGGATCGACGCCGCTTTGAGATGAATAAACGGCTACTTTGGTACGATTGCCCACCTCCCGAACCGCGACTTTTATTTCTACTGCTCCCGAGGCTACCTCTGGAACTTCTCTTTTAAAAAGTCCTTTCACTAATCCTTCGTGTGCTCGTGAAACCACGACTTCTTGGCCGCGAAAGCTTTCCCTTATGCCTTCAATATAAAATACCAATCTCTGATTAATGCGATATCTCTCGCTTTGGACCTGTTCTTGGGGCGGCATCACCGCTTCCGTCTTACCGATGTCGACAAGAATGTTGGGACCGTCAAAACGCAAAATCATACCATTTATGATCATTCCCACCTTCGTCGAATAATCCGTAATTACGGCTTGTTTTTCGGCTTCGCGGATTCTTTGCAGAATCACTTGTTTCGCTGTCTGGGCAGCAATCCTACCAAACCCGGGAGGAGTGAGATCTTTACCTTCCTGAAAGATCTTGGCCTCGCCGGTGTCGGGATTAACATCGACATTAAGAACCGCGACGTCAACACTCGCGCCGTAATCTTTTTTATAAGCAGCCAAAATAGCGGCCTTAATCGTTTCCAACACCACCTCCGGTTCAATTCCCCGTTCGCTGCAAACCTGATTTAAGGCTAAAGCAAATTCACTTCGATGTATGGCTGGCATAAATTAATTTTTAATTACTAATTTCTAATTTTTAATAAAAACGGTGGGCTTTTCCCACCGTAAATACTTCTAAACCTAGCATAATTTAGCATAAATGCCTGTTAATTTCAAGGCGTTAGGAAAATTATTTCATTTAAGGAAATGCGTCTGGGATTTCTTTGTGCTATTATGAAAATGTTTATGAAGAAAAGATTACATTTGGTACTGGCTATTAGTATATTTATACTTCTCGTTCTTTTTGGATATAGCAGATACTTAAAGGTCATTTCAAAACTCCTAATTTCTTATTAAGACAATAATAAGTGCCAAATAGACGAAAGCCTTGAACATGGCAGAATGATAGTCTCTTCTTAATCTAATCCTCCAAAAGCTTTTAAGCCAGGAATTAAGCCGTTCC
>JACPZF010000047.1 GCA_016195615.1 Candidatus Gottesmanbacteria bacterium
ATCCGGGCTTGGTATGGTGCCGACAGTAAAACTTTCAAATCCGCTGTCTTCTGATTGGACCACCATGCGTCCGAGTTTATTACCAGGCATGTATCAGACCTTGTCCGAAAACAAGAATCGTAGTGATAAACTAAAACTTTTTGAACTTACTAAAATATACATACCACGAAAAAATGATTTACCTCTCGAAGAAGACCGGTTATGCATTGGCGTAGTTAATATTAGTTTTCGAAAGCTAAAAGGAATTATCGAAGCATTGGCAAAATCAACCGGAATTAATAATTTAGAAATTAGAAAAGCAGAAAATGATACTACAACATTTGTTAAATCTATAAGCGGTAGTATTTATGCTAACGGAATTTTTGTCGGGAGTATTGGCAAAATTCCCCTAAATATTGGTACTAATTTTGGCCTTGAAAATTCCTCTATTGCGGATATTAATTTCAGCAAGTTGTCAAAGCTTTTTCTGCCGACGAAAAACTATGTTGCCACGCCTTCGTACCCTCCGTTTATCGAGGATTTGGCTTTAATTACAAAACCAAAAACATCTTTAGGCGAGTTGATAATTCTTATTAAAAAGTGTTCGGATTTGGTTTATGATGTGGAACTTTTGGACGAATACGAAAACACGAAAACTTTGCGGATTTATTACCAAAGTCGGGAAAAAGAATTAACAGCCGAGGAGGTTCGCAGCGTCAGACTTAAGATTCTTAAATTAGCGGATGAAAAATTTGAAGCAAAACTTAAGACTTGATTTTTTTATTGTCATTGCGAGGAGCGTAGCGACGAAGCAATCTGCTATTCTAAGAAAGGAAATTCATGTCAGATGTAGATAATGTAAAAGTTGTAATCGTAGTTAGCTCAAGTCTGGGAATTGGCTTAGCTGCTAATCGTGCAGCCGTGTTAGCAACTGGTCTGGCAGCACACGTGACAAATATGATAGGTCAAAATTGACTACTAAGGATGGGATTGCGCTTCTTGGATTTACTCAGATTCCTATTCCAATTCTGGCAGCAAAACCAGATACATCATTTTTTGAACTCGCAAAACGGAGCGAAGAATTGGACTGTAATGTAATTGTTTTTTTATCCAGAGCACAAGGCATGAGATCTTATGAAGAGTATAGACTTTCCATAGCAGAAACGAATTACGCTGACTTGGATATTGATGCAATTGCTATTTGGGGTGACAGCAAATCGGTTACCAAAGTTACGGGAAACTTGCCGGCACTTAGGTAATTAACAAAAGTAGCAACGCGCTGAATAGAGATTGCTTCGCACTAAAAAATTGATCACAATTTTTCAGTGCTCGCAATGACAATTGGTTTCATTTAATAATATCATCGTATAAATCATTAAAATCAGGATTCATCATTTTTATCAAATCTATCTTCTTTTTCCTTGACCCGCCTTTTATTTGTTTTTCTCTCGTAATAGCTGCATTAATGTCATTGAATGCTTCATAATAGACGAGTTTTGTTACGTTATATTTTGAAGTAAAGCTGGAAACAGGTTTTGTTTTGTGTTGATAGATACGACTAATAAGATTGCTGGTAACTCCCGTGTATAAAACGCTATTTGTTTGTTAGTAGCGATATAAATAAAGTATTGTTTAGGCTGCACAAAACTTAGTATACCAGATTGCTTCGCTCCTTTCATCACGCTAAGCGTGATTTCAGTCGCTCGCAATGACAAAAAAGTGTACGTCATTGCGAGGAACGAAGTGACGATCTGACAAAGGAAAATTTACGGCGTTGGAGTCGGCGTCAAAGTTGGCGTCAATGATGGAGTAGGCGACGGCGTAGGTGTGGCAAAGTCCCAAGCCACTAAGACGCCGATGCGAACTGAAACTTCCGAGCTGTTGCCGGCGCTATCGGTTCCTTTTATTTTTATTTCATGAGACCCCGTATCCAGGGTAATTTTATCTGAATAAGTATTTCCCGCCTTACTGTTTTTGGAAACTCCGTCGACAAAAAGTTCCATTCTTACGACGTCTTTCTTTGCCACCCCGCTAGCGTCAATTTGCACGTCGTGTTCGTTATATTGCTTATGATCCTCTGGATTTTTAATTTTAACTACGACACGATCGCTCGCTGCCGAAGACGTTTCCTTCGGAACTTTGTAGCGCTCATCGCTTTGGCCGTTAACCCACGAATCGATTCCTTCCTGCCAGCGGTTTTTGCCATCGCTCGAAACCGGATCTTTTTCGGAAATTACAAAAAAATCTTTCTCGGTATAATCGCCCGCGGCAATTTCGACCTCGTTAGCCAGCTTTTTATCTTCATTTTTCGAAATTTTTAACCTTTGGTAAACCGGTGAAGGACCTTGCGGTTCGGTTCCGCGAATAAAGTACTCAGTTCTTTTAGGCTGATCGCCGTAGGGCAATCCTCCGGCAAAAGCGTCAATTTCCAAAGCGTTTACATTATTTGGTTTTTTAAACTCTTCATCGGGTTTGGCTCTCAAAAGCATCCGCATGATGCGGTTCCAAACCGGAGCCGCGCCGGTCACCCCAGAGGTAATGCTGGAATTCATCGGCGAGTTATCGTTATTGCCCACCCAGGCGCCGACGACAAAAGAAGGAGTGTACCCGAAAGTCCAGTTATCGCGCTTTTGATCTGTGGTTCCCGTTTTAACCGCCACGGTTTTTCCCGGCACGACGAGGTAGGAGGAACTGCCGAAAGCCAGGCTTCTGGCGTTATTATCTAAAAGAATATGAGAGATAAGAAACGACACCTCTTCGGCTAACACTCGTTTGCCTTCCACCTGGTGGTACTCGTATAAAGTTTTATTGTCGGAGTTGGTAACTTTTAAAATGGCAACCGGGTCGTGCCGGATTCCGCCTTGAGAAAGTACGCCATAGGCTGACGCCAATTCTAAAAGCTTTACTTCGCGTCCTCCCAGCGCCAGAGACAATCCGACGTTTTTTAAATTCTCACTGGTTGGTTCCCAAGTAGAAATACCCATTTGAAAACCCTGCTCCATGACGTTTTTTACCCCCACCAACGCTGCCATTTTGACCGCGGGAATATTAATCGAATTTCCCAAAGCAAATCTTATCTCAAGTAAACCGTGGAACTTGCTGTCATAATTTTCCGGCGTATAAATGGGTTTTTCCGCATTCCCCGAGGGAAAATCGGTTTTAACATCCATCAGCAAGCTTGCTGGCGTATAACCCTGTTTAAAAGCCGTCGCGTATAAAATGGGCTTGCCTGAGGATCCCGGCTGGCGTGGGGCCAAAGCGACATTGACGTTGCCGTCAATATCTTTATTAAAATAATCACGGCTTCCCACCATGCCTAAAATTTCTCCGGTTTTAGCATTAAGAACAACGGCCGCGGCGTTCGTTGCCTTGTAGGGGGCTAATTTCTCTCCTTCTTCGCTGACAATTTTTTCCGCCTGTTCCTGAAGTTTATAGTCAAGCGTGGTTGTGACCCGAAGTCCGCCGCCTTCAACCATTTTTTCACCGAATTTTTCGATCAGTTGCTGCCTGATATACATCACAAAATGGGGCGCTTTGATGTCAAAACCTTTCGCGGAAAAATCTAAGTTTAATAGTTCTTTATTAGCATCCTGTTCCTGCTGCTTAGTGATATAGCCGTCTTCCCGCATTCTTCTTAAAACCTGCTGTGTTCTCCAGACATAAGGCTTATTTACCGAGGTAAAAGGCGAGTAGTTGGAAGGGCTTTGCGGAAGTCCGGCGAGAAAGGCCGCTTCAATTAAATTGACGTCTTTAGCGTGTTTGCCAAAATAGGCCTTGGCGGCGGCTTCCACACCCCAAGCCGTGCCGCCGTAGGGCGCTTCGTTTAAATACATCTGGAGAATTTGATCTTTACTGTATTTTTTCTCAATTTGCACCGCTAAAATAAATTCCTTGATTTTGCGGGGGAGAGTCCGTTCGCCGCTTAATAAAACATTTTTAACTAATTGTTGGGTTAAGGTCGAGCCACCGGCTAAATTATGGTAAAAAATAATCTGCTTAAAGGCGCGCAGGTAGCCTTTCGGATCAAAGCCGGCGTGCTTGAAAAAATCCTTGTCCTCAATGGCAATAGTAGCGTCTTTAAGGCTTTTGGGAACGTCAATTAATTCTACGGGGATGCGGTTTTGGTTGGAGAAAACGTCGTATAAAACTTCGCCGTTGCGATCATAAATAACCGTCGACAAACCCTCGACGCGCCTGATCTTGTCCGGCCTGGGAAGATCCTTAGCGTACCAGGCAAAAAGCAGCGTGGTCGTCAAAACAAAGCCAACGATGCCTACTAGAATTAAAGTTGCTAGCACACTGTAGAATTTAGCTCGCGAGGATGAGGAGGTGTATCCTTGTTGCTGCTGGCGCCGACGTTTAAGAAAAATATCGAGCATATTCTCATTTTAGCCCACTGTTTGACAACAAACAAGAGTTGTGAGATAATATAAATTAGTTTAAAAATGCGTTGAAAGAGAAACAGTAGAGATTGTAAGGTGACAAAGATACGTTCAGTTTCATGAACGTACCAAGAAAGAGAGCGGTTGATGCAAGACTCTCTAAAGTGTACCCCTTGTCAAGACCACTAAACGACGATTTCAAGATAGATTTTATCACCTCCTTTCTCTGTTAATTTTTGTTAAAGTACACCGACTCCGGTGTTTTTTTACCAAGCGATTGGTGTTTACGCTCGGTATTG
>JACPZF010000049.1 GCA_016195615.1 Candidatus Gottesmanbacteria bacterium
AAGCGATTGGATCCAACTCTTTTACGGTCTTAAAACATTCAAGAAGTTCTGAAATGGTAGTCAATTTATAATTTTTACCCTGATAAAGCGACGAAAGCATCTTATCCAGGCCCGGCCGATGGTGGCCAAAAGTTTCAGCATCCATGGCCGTAATGAGATAGCGGTTGCGGTTTACTTCCTCGCCAAGAGCTTCCGCTAAGCTTTCCGGACTGCGAATCATGGCAGCCATGATGAGATTGCTCATCCGGCGCTCGCGAAAAAAAACATATAAATTGTCATTGCGAGCGAAGCGAAGCAATCTACTTTTATCGTCATTCTGGGGAACCCGCCCGAAGCGGGTGACTCCAGAATCGACCTGTCTCGAGGGAAGTCGAGAGATTCTGGACCCGCTTCGACCGCGAAGCGAGGCGAGCAAGCCAGAATGACGAGGTGAGATTGCCACGTCGCCACGTTCATGTGAACTGAACGTGTCTCCTCGCAATGACAATCGGTACAGCCTGTCATATTCCACCTGCCCGACTTTGCCGTTATAAGCAATTTCATCCAGAATTATCCATTCGTATCCCATCTCCCGCACCACATCTCCCACCTCTCTGCTATACCCCATTTCCGGCGGAAAAAAGCCTTGCGGATTATAAAAACTGCCAAAAACCTGCCTATTGGTTTCTTCATTAAGCTCGATCTGCCTGATGATTTCGCTTCTTGGCAGAATTGGTAAAAAGGGGTGATATTTTGCGGAAGCCGTAATCTCAATCTGCTTCCTTTCTAAGAGCTTTTTTAGGCCAAAAATGACGTCAAGATATTTGTTTTCGACCATAAGCTCGGTTAGACAGGCATTAATATTTATTGTTGCCTTGGCCCCAGGATTAGCCAGCCAGTCGGAAATTAAAGGCCGATAGCTTTCGTTAACTATCCGCTCCAAAATATCCAGGTTTTGATCCGGAGGCTGGTAGATATGAAAAAATGGCGCCCAAAGCATGATTACGAATTATTAATTAATAATTTTTAATATATCACAATATATACTTAGTGCATCATTCTTTTCTGTCGTGCTCGCTTTAGTGTTAAGTTTAATACTTTCTAACAGCAGTTTAGCGCCTTTTTCCACCATTTGGGGATGCCAATAAGGCTTATGGGACGCCCACCAGTACTGATCGGAGTGGAGCCCTTTGTCAAGCAGTTCTCTACTTTCCCCGTGGCTATTTTTACCTAATTTTAATGCCAGCCGTGTAAGCTGCCATTGGAGCTTATGGATGGGATTACCGGGATATGACCATTTTGGCCAGTAAATTTTTTTCCGCAAATCAGTGAGTGTAGAGCCCCAAGAGCATATTAATGGGCTTATTTCTTCTTTTGTATGGAAATATTTCCCGCATTCGGAAAATGTAATTAACTGTAATTTATAGTATCTTAATATATCAAGAAGAAGTTTATCCTGTCCCACCTGATGGTGGCCAAAAGTTTCACCGTCAATGGCTATAATTAGATACCTGTCTCTCTTGGACTCTTCTCCATATAAACTTTTGATTAAATTATTAAACTTTGATAGTGTTTTTACTTGTGAAAGCGCCACCGCATTGCTTAATCTATCATCGCGAAAAAAAATCTGCAAGGGTATTTTTGTCATTCTGGCTTGCCTGCCCGCCGGCGAGGCGGGTCCAGAATCTGATTCTGGAGTCCCCGCCAACTGGCGGGTCCCCAGAATGACATTCTTTGTATTATCTTTGATATATATTACGTCGTGTTTAACCTTACCGAGTTCTCTTTTGTAGGCAAACTCGCTTAAGATAAGCCGCTGGAATTTTAGCTGTTTTAGCACTCTAGTCAATCGATTGCTATACGCCAACTCTGGGGGGAATAGACCGTCAGGACAATATATTTTCTCACCTAGGATTTTCTTATTTAGATAATTATTCAGGGTTATCTGTCTTAATATTTCTGACTCGGGAAGAAGTGGTAGTAGGGCGTGGTAGGCGCTGGTCGCGGTTAACTCGATCTGTTTTCTTTTTACTAAATCAATTATGCCGCGGATAACGTCTTCTTCTCCTGTTGTTATCAACTGCTCGCTTAGCGATGCCGGAATGTTAAGAGTAATTTTGCCCTTGGTCTCTGCCAAAATCTTTAAAATAAGACGGTAAGAATCTTGCGAGATTTTTTTCGTAATTTTTGGATCTTGAGTTGGAGGCTGGTAAATGTGCAAAAGAATCAAAAGATAGAGCATTATTATAAATTATAAATTTTAAATTTCTAATTTTTAAATCAGGTGAGTTTTTGCTTGTTGCTGCTGTCTTTTTAAATCCAGGACGCGATAATAAAGTTCTTCATATTTTTTCGCCGAATTGGTCCAGGAAAAATCTTGTTTCATGCAATTTGATACCAGTATTCTCCAATTTTTGCTGTCTTTATATTCTTCCAAGGCCCTAACTATCGCTCCGAAAAGAGCAAGGCTGTTAAATTTTTTGAAGGTAAAACCACTTTGGCCATCGATGACGGTATCGGCTAACCCTCCGACTGCTCTCGCAATGGGCACACAGCCATAGCGCATGGCTTCCATCTGGACCATACCGCAGGGCTCAAACTTCGACGGCAGAAGAATCATATCAGCGCCGCTAAAGATGTGTCGAGGCAAGCTGAAGTTGGCATTTAAGTTCAAACCCACTTGATCTGGAAAATCTTCGTAAAGTTTTCTCATATAAGTCTTGTACTGCGGGTCGCCATCGCCGTTGACGACGAGTTGAACGCTGTATTCCTGCAAAATATATTCCATGACTTCGCGGATTAAATCGAGGCCTTTTTGGGCTTCCAGACGGTACGACATGGCAATAATGGGAATTTTTTCATCAACGGGTAAGTTAAATTCGCTTTGGAGTTCTTTTTTATTTAAAATTCTTTTATCTAAAGAGCGGAAGTCATAATTAAAATGGACCAATTTATCGGTTTTGGGATTAAAGTCGTCATAATCAATGCCGTTGACGATGCCAAAAAGCTTTGTTCTGACCTCCTGAAGGAGCTCGTCAACGCCGCAGCCGTATTCCGGAGTGAGAATTTCCTTACTGTATTTATCAGAAACCGTGTTGACAATATCGCTATAGATTATCGCCCGGCGCATCGAATTAAGCTTGGCAAATCGCTCCGAGAAAATATCCGGAATGTCGCTTCGGCCGTCATCACGGTCTAATTCATTAACAAAACGGGGATCATAGTGGGCTTGAAAATTAAGATTATGAATGGTAAAAACGGTCACTAAGTCTTTTAAATCCGGGTCATCTTTAAAAATTGTTTTGAGAAAATTGGGTATTAAACCCGTCTGCCAATCATTACAATTAATAATATCGGGCACAAACGCCGGGCTTTTGGGATTGCGTTTTAGGCTTTGGCGATTTTCTTTTAGCCAGGCCAGAAGGCCTTTTTGCAAAAGCCCCCAGCGCACGGGATCGTCAGAATAGCCATATTCATTGGCTCTTTTTTCGTAATACTCCATGTTTTCTAGAAAATAGGCGCGCGGGCTGCCCGGAAGCCGGTGGGTTTTAACGTTACAGATTAAATAGGGAGTAGCATCATTGTCGGTTGGGACTTCCAGCCCTTCATGGATTGTCTCCATGGGATATTTAGCTAAATCAATTTTACCGTATCGGGGTATCATGATACGAACTTCGTGGCCAAGTTTCATCAGCGCTCGTGGTAAAAAAAACATCACGCGGCCCAACCCGCCCACCGTAGAATAAGGAGTCAGCTCGGTGGCGACAAAAAGAATTTTTAATGGTTCTTGTTTTGCCATAGGCTAAGTATAGCAGATTTAAAAATTAGAAGCGGAAAAATGATCGTGGCCGTGATAATTCTCTGGATTCTACGAGGCTCCTGGATTAACCTCCAAAGCCATTCAATGCCTAACTCTTGCCATATTCGCGGTGCTCGTTTTAGCCTACCGTTGATAAGGTCAAACGCTCCCCCCACGCCCATTGCTACTTTACAATTAATTTTGACTTTTGACTTTTGACTTTTGACTTTGTGAATGAACTCTTCCTGTTTCGGCGCCCCAAGGGCCACAAAAAGCAGGTCAACGCCGGGTGCCAGCGCGGGTGACGGGGCGAGTCTTGTCCGAGTTTTCGCCTTTGGCGAATAACTCCTGGCAAGACGTATATCCTTTCTTCGCAGCTAAGTTACATAATTTGAGCATTAAATCAGTTCCTGCAATCCTTTCCGTCAAAAAATCGCCTTTTCCTAAAATTTTAGTTAGTCTTAAAAATTTACTAGCCCAAATTAACCCGATTCCGTCGGGAATGGCCAGGTCCGCCCTATTTAATATCTGCTTAAATTGCTTGTTATAACTTGCTAAAACCAGCATTTCGGGGTTGGGGGTAGCAATGAAGTAAGTCTTCGTGGTATGATGGTCTCTGAGGCGTTTTTCAACGGTTTCCAACGCGTTTTTAAAAGACGTTTGGCTTATACCGACGCCCAAAACAGGTATTTTATTAGTAGTTTTCATCGTCATCTCAATATATTATCACTCATAGTACATCTCTGCTAAATCGCAACTTATATAGATTTAGGCCTTTCTGACATTCTGTTTTCATTAGAAAGAATAGTAATTTTTATCATTTTTCAACCCAAAATTTCCTCTCTTTTTGACCCAAAAGTTCGTCTTTTTTCATTTTCCCATTTTTTTAAAAATTTAGCAAATTTTTTTTCTAAAACCAAAACTTTTCCAAAATTTTTGGCCAAAATTTAAATCTTTTAGTAAACTACTTTAGGGTAATATGGAAGTATTATATAACAAAGAGAAAAAATAGAGAATTTTTAGGGTCTAAAATATAAAGTTTTAATATAGGTCTATACCTAGAAAAATTAATCTTTCCAAACACCCATTTTTGAATACTTTTTGTTTACTTGGTATTTTATCTGTTTATGAACCTAATTGTTAAGAGATTTCTCTCATGTAAGTCTATATTTGCTTAATATTACTTGCTTTAACTATAAGATTACCTTACCACTCAAGCTATATCATTATAGGCCTTTATTCGTTTAGAATAAAAATACCTTTTTCTATTTACTATAAGAAGTTTTTCGTGTAGTCGTTAAGTACCTTCTACTTTATCGTCTCTCGCGTCTATTTATTGATCCAAGTCGCTTTCTTAATAATTCCCGTTTTCTTTCTATAGACTATTTGAGGATTCTTAAGCAGATAGCGAATTTCGTTAGGACTAAAAACCAACAGTGTTCTTTCCAAATCGAATTTCTCGATAATTTTTCTTCTAACTTCTAGCCTAATCTTTTGATTTTTTATCAGCTTTAAGAAAATCCGGTTGGCAAGTTCTGGTAAAACCCTCGAACTGTTTAAAATATTATCTCCCAGACTTTCCACTTCGTTCCATGTCAAGTTAGCTTTTCCTTTAGCAAAATTGTCCGCCGCCTGCCGAAGAAGTTGACTATCGACAACGCTCATTTTTAATAGAGATTCCGATCTCTTTAAGACTTCTGCTGGATCAATTTCACATATTTCTCTAATATAACCACGAAGTTCAGCAAGATCATTATCTTTTGGATAATGATTTCGCAGTGAACTCAAAGCCAAATCAGGACGTTTCTTGTAAATATGTTTTACCAGGATGTTATCCGGTAATTGTTCGATATTAAAACCACCACGTAATTTCTCTACCAACCATGCCTGATCTCCTCTATCCATTAAATCAAATAACTTCTGCCAAACAGGAGACCCTGTGTTCCATAATTCCTCCAGCAGGACAGAATAATTTTCCTTTTGACGACCAATGAAGTCAACTAATAACCGAGCTTGGTTTGATGCTTCATTATCGGTTCTGCCGACAACAATATATTCTAAGGTATCTCTTATTCCAGATATGTTAACTTTCTTTTTTACAAATTCGTTTAACTTGCGAGCCAATACTTGTTGTACAGAATGATCATTGTTGGCGTTACTTTCAATGAACTTTAATATCTTTAGCAACTCTTTATGATTAAGCCCAAAAACACTATCAGATAGCATCAATTTATCTATCACCTCTGCTATATAAAGGGATGTATCACGAACTTGTAAGGCAGGAGATATTGTACTAGCGATTAAGTCCGCCACAACATTAAATTCCGAGGGAAGAATTTTGACAATGTCGGAACATCTGTCTATATCGTTTGGCGAGGGTTCATTAGTGATCA
This sequence comes from Candidatus Gottesmanbacteria bacterium, assembly GCA_016195615.1. Classification (GTDB taxonomy): domain Bacteria; phylum Patescibacteriota; class Microgenomatia; order JACPZF01; family JACPZF01; genus JACPZF01. The sequence continues at coordinate 6,172 of JACPZF010000049.1, forward strand.
CTCCTTTGATCAATGTTGCCATCTCCATAGCAATTACTGGTTTTTCGGAGAGATAATCTACAACTTTAAATTTCTCTAATTCAGAAATTACCGCCAGAGCCGGCGCGTAAAGTTTCCTTTTATTGGCAATTAAACAAACCGTGTCAATGGTTCTTTCTAGACTAAATTCTTCCAATCTGGCAAGTTGTGTTGATTTTGCAGTTGACGAGAGAAACATTAATTCACCTCTAGTTACCTGCATTGTTGACTCATAATCTAGATCAGCAGACATTTCCCTAGTAGAAAAGACATTTATTCTACTATTGATCTTTTTCGATGCGGCGATAACATCATTATCTTGGAACATATCGTGA
>JACPZF010000053.1 GCA_016195615.1 Candidatus Gottesmanbacteria bacterium
CCTGGCTTAAAAGCTTTTGGAGGATTAGATTAAGAAGAGACTATCATTCTGCCATGTTCAAGGCTTTCGTCTATTTGGCACTTATTATTGTCTTAATAAGAAATTAGGAGTTTTGAAATGACCTTAATAATCTAAGGCATTTATTTTTAACCATGGCCAGGCAACATCTTTAATGTAATTTTCTCTATCCACCCCATTTCTTTTAACTACCTCGGTTTCAATCTTGTGGAATACCAGAATTCTTTGTAGGGGATTTCCTTCGGGTAGTTGTTTCTGTTCTACAAGAAAATCCATCCATCCTCTTGCCCAACCTCCAACGGTTTCTGATTCCCATACTAAAATGTCAAAAATAGCTTTTTTAAATTGTTCAAAGGGGTTGGTGATGGGTTGACCAGGAGTAAATCCTGTCTTTTGGGCAATATTTAGCAAGGTCTGCGATACTAAATCCATTCCCTTGAGCGGAGAACCTATAATGGTAGCCGCGATTCCTGTGGCCCCAGTGGTTTTTTCTCCCGGAATAATGGGTCTTTGCAGGCCGGAGACGGATTTGGCAGCAGGAGCTGGATTTTGAGATGGCGCCAGATTTTGGGGTTGGGAGGGAATGGTTATTTCTACGGTTTTTCCTGGAGGGATTTTCACTCCAAACACGACTATTTCGTTCTTAAAATAATTTGTGACTTTAAATGTTTCTCCTGGAGAATCAGAAAGCCACTCTTCTAGTTCTTTGGGCGAGCTTACTGAACCGTTACCTCCGTCAGGCCAAGTTATCAAAATCACATCACGATAATAACCATAGTCTAAATCTTCCTTGGGTTTTATATTTTTATTAATCGGAGCTTCAAAAGTTGTCTTATCCATAGAAATTGTAAAGCCTGTTGGTAATGTATATTCGGCTCTAATTTTGAACGGGTCAGCAAGAAAATACTCTCCTAAACTACTGGCTTGTGCGTTAGTAAGAAGTATAGGAGTTTTCTCAGTTATCTTATCAAAAAATTTCTCAACTAAAGGTTTCAACCACGGATAATGGTTTAGGTCAATTCCGTGGTTAGCTAGAACTCTGATTAATTCCCTTGATAACAGCCCAAAATAACCGCCTCCGACCGACATTACATTTGGATCCCAATCATAGAAATCGATAATGGAATATTTTGCATTTTGAAAGACAAGATCGACCAACCGCGGATCTTTTGTATTTATTGTTACGCTAGTAACATCTCCTTCAATATCCATGCCATAGGCATTTAGAGAATTTCCAAGTTCGTAATAGCTGTCTTTTTTGTTTTCTCCAAAATCTCCTGGTCCTGCTAATCTTCTGATCTGTATATGAAAAGACGCATTATTTTTATCTGTAGGAGGCAATGGACTTTTGCTGAAAACCCGAACCATTCCCTTTTGAGAGTTACCCCCTAGATCAGGATGGAAACTCTGGCGAAGATAGTCTAAAAACACCTGATTATCATCCTTTTCGTTTGTTAACTGAATATTAAACTGATCATTGAAAATATCAAATTGTAAGCCATCCCTTCGGTAGAGTTTTACAATGGTTTGTTTATACAAATCAGTAATATCAAAATCTTTGCCATTTCCGTATAGATAGTGTCGCATCAAAGCGGCTGCTAACGTGTAGTTTTTCTCTATTTTATAGTAGATTTCACCCCCGTTTGCCAAAACCCATGGCAAGATCGCAAAATTGATATAGTAATCTCTTTCCTTGCCTTCTTTATTCGTCACTTCATCAATGATTTTTTCGAAGGTAATGGTTCTTTGTAAAAGATTTCCTTCAGGTAGGGCGCCAGAATAAACCAGATTATTAACCAAATTCAAAACCTGATTGCCAAAAATATGATTTAGGGTTTTCATGATAGTAAGAAAGGCATTGATAAGGCCTTCTAGGGGTGAGGAAACAGTTCCCCCGCCCGCAAAAGCAGAAGTTTTTTGGCTCGTAGAGTTTTGGGAGGGAAGTTGGGAAACAGGAGAAATTAGTTTACTTTTAACAAAGTTTCTTAATTCTCTCCAATAATCATTAACCAAATCTCCTTTGGGATTAGCATTTCTAGGTAGATACATATCTCCGCTGACATTTCTTACCCCGCCGCCATCTCCGGAATACTCATCGGCTAAGGTAATGGTATTGTCAATTTGGGGGAAACCGACATTGGTTAGATGACCTAGCAGGCTAGTTAAAATTTTTAAATTATCGATCGTAATAAGTTTTTGCTCAAAATCATAGTTTGCCCCTTTTTTGTTTAATACTTCGACTAGAAATTTACTCAGCTTACTCACAAATCCGGTTTGTTCTAAAACAATTTTTTTGGCCATTTCCTCTTTAACGGCTTTAGTAAAAGCTTGTTTCCTGGCACTTCTTTCCGTTCTTTTGTCATAGTCTCCTTGGGCGTTCGCTTTGATATAGCCGAGGACTGTTTTTCCATCCATTGACTGTCTGCCTTTTTTAAATTCCAACCCTACCTGCAATTGCTGGTTAAAATAATAGGGGTAGGTTTTAACATCAAAGGGAACATCAACTTCAATTTTGCCAAAGACATTATCAATAAATTTGGCAATCATATCGTCTTCAAAAACCAATTGGAAATCGATGGAGAATCCTGTGGCGTCTTCAACGGCTTGACGCATTAAATCAAATCCCCCGGTAGCATAGGCTTCGCTTATTCTGGTTGTCGGGTTAAGAACATCCGGACCTAATTTTTTGGCCAGAGCCACTTCTGGGGACCCAAAATCATTGGAGATGGAAATTAAATCTACTTTTCCCGTCTTTAGATTGTAGGAAACTATCGTATATGAGCCATGGGTTATTCCTGGTTTAGTAAAATCCGGTGGTTCATAGTTCCAGCCTGATCCAAACAAAAGAAAATTTATTCGTTCGGCATTTAAAGATTGATCAACTCTTTTGGTCCAGTTAGGATCATTTTTTCTTCGTTCCTCTCTTTGGCGCAAGGTATCAGCCACGAAAGGTTTAATCATCTCGCCCATAAAACTATCTGGTACAAGTTTTAAAAGATCGGTTATTGGTGTAGCGTTAGTTTGCGATTGGCTAACATTTTTTAATTCCGTAATCGACTGAATTATCGGCGCTTCGGATTTGGGTTTTGGCGGTCTGATAATAAATACCTTTACCCAGATATCTAGTTCACTGTTATTTTTATAATTTCCATGACCGATATTTATTCTTCCCCCATTTTGGAAGCTTATATTAAGACCGTAATTAAAAAATGTAGCACTGGGGTGAGGATTATACGCGTCAGCAGAAAGCAAACCAGCTGTGGGTAAATATGCCGGAGTATTACTGTAGCCTGCCGGTTTGCTTAACCCTTGAGGTCCGCAGCCGAAACCACAACCGGGAAGGGCTTCCCAGCCATCTGCGGCATAAACTATTTTGCTGTTTTGTCCGACCTGAGTGTTTGAGCGAACGATGACGTTGCCTTCGATAAAATTGGTTCCCCAAGGTTTTTGCGGAGAGGGTTTGGAATTGGGATCTATTTGTTTTGGATCGTTAGGATTAATTGTATTGTTGTGGCCGGCAATAACCATACCAACAATTAGTCCATCATCGGTAATATCAATAGACATGTCTGGTTCGCCGGCCCTTACGTGTATTTTCTTTGTTATCACTTCGAGAGTGCCGTCGTGAGTAACCGGTTGTAAATCATATTTGAAATTGAAATTTACGTTTGGAGTTTTATCCGAAACCTTAAAAGTGATTTTTAAATTGTTAAAAACCATGGGGATGTTGCTATATAAAAGATAATTATTGGGATTGGCAGGATCCGGCATAATGCCGATAGGTGAGGAATGATAAAGAGACAGTCTGCCCGGTTCACCGAAAAACTCGCTGACGGGCATTTCAAATACAACTTTCCCGTCGTTGCTAATTTCCATCATCAAACTATCGGGATAACTGTCGGCAAACTGCTTAGGAAGAGAAATCTGTATTGAATTAAGAGTTCGTTGACCGGAAAAAGATAAAACAGCTGGTTTATTTACACCAACAGAAAGATTTTCAGATTTGGCAAAACCGTTTTTATCGACAACTTTTTCCGGACTAATCGTTTGTGTCTCATACTGACTTTCTAGATTTGAAGGAAAGTCATTGGTCGAACCGGTCGAGGGAACAATTGAATTGCTGTCGTCGTTTTCAAATTCCACGCCTTGAACATCAAAATATCTCGGCTGAGTATCGCCGTAAACAATTATTTTAAAATTATCTTTATACACCCACGGATAGGTGCTGACAAGAGCTCCCATTTGGTCATAGCGCCGGCCAAATAATTTTAAGTAGGGCGCAGAATTGTTTCCTTGAATTAATTTTTTAACAGTATCATTAAAAACGACTTTTCCGTCGATGACGATCATGATATTTTTCAAATCGCCGGCGTTTCCCCATTCCTTAAGTTCACGCTTAGAAGAATCAAGCAGTGCCTCTAAATCAGATATGGCAACGTCAGATTTATCATATGGGAGGGAAATTGATTCAATATACCCCGGTTTTCCTGAACGCTCCGCAACAACGTAACCGGAGTAATTTTTTCCGTCTTGTCCTTTAACTTCTTCTCTTTTGTAATTATGGAAAATTCCATCCCGGTCAAACCAACCGAATTCGGGATTTCCAGCAAGTTGTTCCCACGAACCAACATAATCACCGTATGATCTTTCGGGATCGCTCCAGCGAATTGAGGTGTAACTGAAGTGCGTAGAATTTTTATACGAAAAAAGATTTCCGCCCGTAACTGTTTTTAAAGCAATGTTTTGTGAATTTATAATTTGTTTAGGCTGAGAAACTACATTTTGCTGGTTATTTTGCCGGGAGACAATGGCCTGCTGATTGCCTAGCGGAATTGCCGGCGCCTCGGATTTTGGTTTTGGTGGTGGCGACTGGACATTTTGGACAATTACCGGTTCCTTAGTATTGGCAGGTATCTGAGGTTGGGTAGAGCCGGATTTGGCAGAGGGCAATCCTTCGTTAAATAGTTTATCATTGACTGTAGAAGAAGGAGGATTCGTTGCAAGAGGAACAACTTTGGTAACTAAAAGCGGTGTTGAACCGGGTTGTCCGGCCTGTGATTCGCCCTGTGGCTCAAGAACCATTTTATAGCCATATTTAGAAAGCTCTGGATTAACTTTTGTTTCAAGGTAATTTCGGTAATTATCCAATTGAAGGCTGTATTGAATTTGTGCAGTATATGGGAGAATATTAATTAAATTTAAATAAAAAGTAAGAATTCCAAGCACTATCTTTGATCTCCAGCCCGGAGGAAGAGCGTTAAAGAAATTGGGTAGAGTAATGTCGATTTGAAAGCGGGCGTACCAATAAGTACCAAGGATACCAGCGGTCAGAGTAGTGATTCCTAAAATGGCTCTAGTCCCTAGCTCAACGAATTTGTTCACCGTTGGAATCGGTTCATTTAATAAAATTTCATATTTCTGACCGTTTCGTTCCAGAATAAATACCTTATTAGGGTTTAAGTAGAAAAACTTTCCCGGAGATACCGCCTTTTGATATTCAAAGGGAAAGTCTTGGGGATAGATCAAGTCTCCTTCCTGAATTGTCAAAGTGGTTTTTTTATCGCCTTGACCTTTTAATGATTTAGCAACAATACGATTATGTTCAGAGAACGTTACCTCAAAATGATCACCCTTGTTACTAGCAACTGGAGTTGATCCGGAAACGATACCAAATGCATTATTTACAAAAATAGAAACACTATCAGCAAAACGCCAAAAAGGAGTCAGGGAGATAGACGTTGTTGGTGATGGTACGATGGGTTCGCGTTGCCATAGATTGTCTGCAAAGCCCAGTTCGGAATAAATAGCGTTTAAAGATGGCGAGCGAATTGGTTCATCAGACAAGTAAATTTTTTTAATAAGATTGTTATTCTGGAAGAAATGAATTAGCTTAAAAACGATCGCGGCCTGGGATTGGTTTTCATTGGGATTTAAAAATACCCTCCTAATGGATATCCGGCCGTTAGTATATGTCTGATAAAGGGCAAAACCAAGGACCCTGTCACCGTCAAAAAGGGCCAAAAAATTATAATCTTCTTTAGCAATAAATTTCAAAAACGGGTCTTGATTCATTCCTTTACCACGGGTCTTAGGATCTAAAAACCTTAACTTCGAATCAGCGTTCAATAATCTAGCCAGAAGCTTTAGACGGTTTTGAGTTTCGAGATGGATTACTTGAAGAGCAGGTAGAGCAGACGTATCAACAGGGAAAACTCTTTGCAGGGTTGCACCCGGGTTTGGGCCGGCAGGACGCTCCGGAAGATCGGCTGGTTTTTGGGAAAAAGCGAGTTGTTCGGAAACGAGTTGTGCTAGCGGCTTATTAAAGCTTTGTAGATAGAGAAGAAGATTTCCGATTATGGGAAGTCTAGCCAATCTGTTTGTTTGTTTGGCCCGGTTCCAAGCCAAAACAACGATCGCCTGCTGTCGGATTAATTCTGCCTGCTTAGTAAAAATACCAGACATAACTTCAGAAATAGCCGCTAAATAGGCATCATCTGGTTTAAGAGAGTAGTTTTTTCTTAATTCTCCAGCTAACCGACCCTGAATCGCTTCTTTTTTACTGAATATAGGGATTAATCGTTTGATTTCTTCGTTTAAGTTTTGTACCTCTTGATATTTTTTGTCGGTAGGATCAACTTGAGTAAGAAATTCCAAAAAATTCTCAGCCAAGATTTTGACAGCTGTTCTCGCCGCAATTTCCTGTTCCAAACGAGACAAAGAAGTGGTATTTTTAACTGCCGCGGCTATTTCGTTTACAATTTCCTGTTCATCAGCAACAAGCGTAAGATTCTTATCGATCGCAGATCTGGCCGCAAATTTTTGCAACAGAGCTAAAGATATGGGTTTAGTAGGGCCGATTGTTTCGTCGGTGGAAAGTTTCGGATAACCAATCGCGTCGTTAAACAAATTTACAAGCAGAGGTTTAGTTGTTTCTACTAATGCCGAAGCTGCGTCAATAAAACCAATTTTCCCAGTTAAATAATCAAGGAGAACGCCAGTGTTTTGTTCAAGGTTTTTAACATAATGTGTAAGTCTAGCGATTGATCGCGTGGCTTGCTCTTTAGCATAGCCATTTTTTTCCAAGAGCGCCTGCAGATGGTATGGGTTCGAGAGGTATGTCTTGAGAGAATCAAGAAATGGTTTTAAATCTGCTATCGTCAAATCTGCAAAAATATTTTTGAATTCAGCAAAAATATATTTGTATTCAGGATCATTTTCAATTAAATATAAAAGGTGAAAGATCGGATTTTGATTTACAATATCGACTTTCTCGCCGATGCCGGGATCGTCTTTGGGAATCCCGCCGGCACCGCCATTTTCCAAGAAATTTAAAATGGTATTTTCAAAGTCAAGCGCTTTAATCTGGTTTTTGTTTTGTCTGTCAGCAAAAATGTCTGCCGGTTTTAAATCCCAATTGCCGAAAGCCAAACTCAGCGCTAGGAGAGCAGTACGGGCATTTTTATTCTCACTGGTGATTTGGGTTTGAATATTTTCAACATCAGATAAAACGAGAGTGTTATCAAGAAAAGGAGTAATAATATAATTTTCGTTAATACTTGGACCTTGATCCGCAGATGATTTAAGCCCGAGCAATGCGATTTGACTTGGAGGAATAACCAGACCTGAATTATGCCAAAGGTTTTGAGTCAATAAATCTGAAAAAATATTAGCCATCGTAATTTCCGAACCCGGGGAGTTATCGCTGGTAAGTTGGACATATCCATACCTTTGGGCGGGTTTAGCAATGAACAGACGTAGAGAGTTGTCTTCAAAAATAATTAAGCCTGGCCGATAGGAAGGCTTACTTACAAAAAGTACGCGACCGACATTTTTACCGGTTAACGGGTTAATAAGACCGAAAGGTTTATTCTTATCAATAGGGTCGAACTTGGTTAGATCAAATTCGTTTTTACCATTGTTTTCTTTTAAAACGGCATTAGTGTTTAAGGCCGAAATATTGGCCAAAGGAGATAAATCCAATGGCTTCAAAGTAACAACATTATTATTTTGTTTTGCTAATTGGGAAATCTGCTCAAGGGTATTTAAGATGGCGTTTTCGGCAATTTCTGCCAGTGCTTCGGGCGAAATCTTGTCTTGGAGGCCGCTTCCGGGCGTATTTATAAGATTGGAGATAAGCAATCTTAAATATGGATTAAACTTTTTAACTTGATTTTTATCAGCGACGACGGCCCAAGAGAGAGTATCGAGAGTTTGTGACACATTAAGGCGGGTGAGTTTAGTGTCATATTCAAGCAATACGTTGTGTTTGGTTAGGGCTTTTAAGGTTTTGTCATATAAATCTTGGGCAATAGTCCTAATCTGGGGCAGTACCTTATTTAAATTTTCAATATCAGTTTCATTTAGACCAGCGGTGGAGAAGAGGGGCAAAGAAATTAGATCTGCTGGTTTTTGGGCATTTATGGAGGGTTCCCGTTCAGGAAGATGTTTTGGCGGTGCAGTATTTTTTATCGCTGGCAAGGTCCGTCCTTGATCGAGAGTAATTAAAATGCGTCCAAGACCGTCTGACCAGGCGGGAAGAACGTTTCTGATTATATTTCTGGTTAAACGGATAGTTCCTGCGAGTAGATCTCTAATTTTCATAATAGCTTTTACAATAAAATCATTGGTTTTGCTATGGTTTTGTAGGAAGTGTTGAGCCGCAGTAACAATGCTTTTTTGTAGCGGTTGATATAGATGTCTGATAGGGTTTAGGAGATATAAATTGGTTAAGTACAAAAATAGTCTTGCAAAAGAGATTGTCTGGTCAAAAACATTACCCTGATAAAAAGCTGAAGCAATTAAAATGGGAGTTTGGCCAATAGCAGCTTCTGCCAAAACTTCTCCGGAGGTATTATCTATAAATTGGTAAGTCTGGTCTTTTTCCAAAAAGTAATAATTAGAAAGGGGTTGGTTTGGGGCAGATATTGGTAGTACCTGATTCACTTCGTTGGAAGCAACAACTTGTAAAATAGTGACATTGCGGACTTCAATTATTGTGTCGTTTACTTTTAAAGTTGCATTATCAGGAACGGGAAGCTGGCGATCAGTATTAACACTTACTTCTGTAAACACAAGAGTTTCTGGTTGTGGAGAATTTGTATTTGTTCCCGAAAGCCCGGCTGGTTTTTGGAAGACCACGGGTTGTTGACTTCCGAGCCTAGAGGCAAATTTTAAATACTTAGTGCGTAAAGGATCGCTTTCTGTTTTCTCGCTCACAATATTGCCTTCTTTTAAGTCGGTTCTGGTATTTAAAAAACGCCCTTTAGGATCGGGAATATTTTGTGGGGAATCATCCCGTTTTAAAAATCCCGGTAAGAGCGTCGGGTCATTCGGCATAATCGTATTAACGCCCCAGTCGATCATCATTTGCATGATAGCCGGGCTCGCGGTGGAACCGCCGATCACTTCGTAGCCCAACCTTTTAGCCGTTTTGACAAAGGTTTCGAGTCTCGCTTTTTGTAAATTGGCGAAAAGCGGGATATTGGGAAAAACCGCAATTTTTCCAGGAATTTTACTTTGATCGGTAACCGGAACTCTCCTGCCGTTATTTTGAATCTCAGACCAAATTGCGCTCCATAAATTTTCGGGCCAAAAAAAGTGGACGCCATCGGCTTTAAGATTATAGATTTCTTGTTCCTCTGTGTCTGCGTGGTTAACTTTTGCTTCCAAACCGACCGTCTTTCCTAAATTCTCGGCGTCGCTTAAGACTCCCGAAGGATTAAAGGGATTAAAAATGGGGTCGGGAATCTGGAGGTAAATTTTGGTTTTTAAACCTAAAATCTTTCTGGCTAAAAGCAATTTAAAAACAGTCTTTTTGTCGCGCGAACCGATTGAAACCCTGTTGCCTAGGTCCGATACCAGTTGTAAAAGTTTATAAGGATCTTGCTCTGTTCCTTTTAAATCCAGATAGATTTCTTTTTCCTCCATCCCTTTTTGCTTAAACCATTCAACCCAGGTTTCTAAGGTGTCGTGACTAGGATTTTTCTCTTTAAATTCTTCGAAAGACATTTTTCTAACATCATCGTGGGTGATGACGGCAATGCCGTCGCTAGTGAATCTCAGATCTAACTCCACGCCATCGACTATGGTCAGTGAGTCTTTGGCTCGGGGAATAGAGTTTTGGGTTTTTACTTCTCCCAATGAGATTACGGTTTCTAGAAAACCGGCCCGATGGGCAAACACTCTAACCGTTGGGGAAGGAGCAAGTTCTTCGGCAACGATCTTTGCCAATGGTTTATTGAATTCGCGAAGATAGAGAAGCATGTCTCCTAGTAAGGGAATTTTCGCGTAGGATGTGGTTTGTTTGGCCCGGTTCCAGGCCAAAAGAACAATGGTTTGGTCTTTGGCAAGCTGGGCTTGGGTAAGGAAAATCTCAGAAGCTGTTTGAGCAAGAGTCAGAGTATTTAATTCATTTAAAGCAAAACCATTGGTAACAGCCTCCTGATTTAATAATGCCTGAAAACTATCTTTGTCGCCGTATTTTGCTATAAGCTCATCGATTCCTTTAGCTATCTGTTGGGAAGTTAAACAATTACCGGTTCCTTGGGCGAAAGCGAGCGAAACCGGGCTAAAAATGTTATTGTTTTTTACAGATTGACATTGTTTGTTGTATATTTCTTGTAGTTTTGCGTAGTAATCCTTTAATTGCGTAATTAAAACATTTAATGCCATCTGCCTGGCGGTAAGTTGTTTTTTGTCGTCAAGATTTGTATTTTTCGCCACTGCCTGCGTTAATATTCTTGCTGTTTGAGCGTTATTAATGACATTACTATCGAAAGAGGCTGGTGTTTGAGTTTGTAAAACCGCAAACGGCAAAGGCTTATCGGCTGAAACCGGTTGCAAAAGGGTTGGACCCTGTTGCGGGGGTAAAGCGGCTGCCACCTTAGGTTGTTCTATGGGTGTAGTAACTTTAACTCCCGCGTTGGCAATGGCGTTAACGATATCTCTGGGTGTGGCATTTCGTTTAAGAATATCAAAGTCTCTGAGTGACAATGCCTCATCTTGTCTAAGAACAAATCCTCCGGGATCTAAACCCGAATAAATAGCCTTTATTTTGTTATCTTGATCAAGAATGACAATTGCCCTTAATTGCGAAAATCCTTGTTTGATTTCGTAAAGTATTGCGATTTTGATATTAGGATCTTGGAACAAAGCCGGGCGTTGATCCCTTATTTCTTTAAGCCTTCCTCTGGCTGGGGCATCTTTTATTTGTTCATCAATTTTTTTGTCTGCCGTAGCGACCTGTTCGACGAATTGCTCGCGAATATGATTTTTCCCATAAAAATAGACTTCTTTAGTATTGGTGAGGAGCGGATCGTCCATCACCTGCCGAATCCAATCCAAAACTGTTTTTTCAGCCCCCATGGGCTCTGCCAGAAGTTTTTTTCTTGCCGCATCAATGGAATTACCGGCAACAGCGGCGTTATAGAGCGTATCAAAGTCATAAAAATCTGGCATTGTGTTGATGTCGAGCCGGGCAGTAAAAGTGTTAACAATGCCCGCTGCCATATCGCTCACCCGGTCTCGAAGAAGGATAAAAGCAATCAGTTTTTTTTGGTCAGTGTCGAGTTTTTCATAATTTTCATCGGTCAAGCTATAATATAATTGCAGATCAGCCCCCAAAACTATCGGTTCCAAAAGCTCGGCAATATCTAGGGTAGTTTTAGACCATGTTGGGTCATTATTTTTCAAAAAGTCATCGGTTATTTGATTACTTTGGGCATCGTTAACCAGAGGAAGCTCAAGGAGTTTGACAGGTGATATCGCTTGTCCTAACCGGTGTATCCAACTAATTGCCTCAACCAATTGCCGTCGACCGTCAGTATTGGGATCGGGAAACGGGAGGCCCTGTTTTCGATGGTAAACCATCGACTCAATTATTTGCAGATGCGGGTAGCCGGATGTTTCCTTTTTAATCTTATTATCTATCGAGTCCATGAGAGCCAGGGCGCGAGTCCATTGGTCATTGACCAGGTACCGGCGCTCGATGGGCGTTTGCTCCAATAATTTCTGATCCGGTTTTACGATCTCGGCTTCAAGTTTGGTGGGAAGAGAAAGAGGGGGATTGGTTAAGTTGGATTGCCGTAGTTCGGCGAGAGCGATTTGTTCTTTATATCTTTCTATTGCTTGAATTGCCGCAATATGTGTAGGTAGACCTGATAAAAATTTCCCGCTGGAGAAATACGTCTTACCGTTACTACCTATAGATCTTTCGGATAATTCTAAAAACTCCTCAGGTAATTGATCGCTATATTCATATAAAGGGGTAGCCATCCATTCTTGAGAATAAAATCCTTTTCTAAGACCAAAGGATGTAATCGGTTGGGTTAAATCTTCCCAGCCTTGTAGGGCAACAGTGGAGGTTTTTTCCTCCTGAACAAAATAATATCTAATGGTTTTGTCTTTGGAATAGATAATATAAGTCGTGCCGGGACAGTTGATTGCAGGACAAGC